>JAXDAS010000084.1:0-12216 GCA_034679605.1 Microcaldota archaeon | reverse complement strand
CATCTGCAAAAATCTTTGAATCACCAAAATCTATTATCTGATTTATCGATGTATTTGTAAGGATATAACTTCTTGTGCCAAGTCCATAACCCGTTTTCATGAATTTGTTAGATGTTATATAGCCCATACCAGCATTTTCTTTCATTAACTTTACGCCAAGCTCAATGAAATAAACAAACAAATCAGCCCTTCCATTATAAACTTCTGGAAAATCCTTCGCCAATTGTTGTTTGTTTCTTACCTCTTCTTGCCGAACATAAGGCGGGTTCCCAACCACGAAATCGTACTTCTTCCTTTTCAGCTCATCAACAGTATCCTTGTCCTTCGCAAGGCTCTTCCCCGCCGCCCCATAGAACAGTGACATGTTCGTCTGGTCGTTCGGCATCTCAAGGGAATCAGTCTCATATACTTTGAAGCGAGGAACCTTGAAAGAGCGATTCTCCTTCACCGCCTTGGAATACAAATCTATGACTTGGAAAAGGAGGTTCATCTCGCTTATGCTCACCGCGAACGGGTTTATGTCAAACCCATGGATGTGCATGGCAACGGAATTCACGATTTCTTCGCATTCTTTCGGTGTCAATCTGGCATAAACCTCTGGCCATTTCTTGTTGTCCAGTGCCTCTTTCGGAGTTGCCCTGCCGAATTTCACCGCCTGCCGTGCAATCAGCCGCCGCGCGGCGCGGACAAGGAAGCCGCCAGAACCACAAGCAGGATCTATCAAATCCTTATTCTCCACCGCCTTGGAAGGCACGTATTCAACCGCGTCAAGTATGTAGTCAATGACTTCATCCGGAGTATAGAACTCCCCCAGTTTCTTTCTCTCCTCTTTCGGAAGGTACTTCTCGTAGAGCTTTCCAAGTATGTCCCTGTCCACCTTTGCAAAATTGAACTGGTTCAAAATCCAAAGAACGCGGTTAAGGACGCGGTCCAGTTCTCCATCCCCGGTTTCGTACCAGTCAAGGGGGTTGTCCTTCTCATAAAAGTGGTTGTAGATGTTCTTGGCCCCCCCATATGAGAACTGGACTATCTGTTTGAAAACCCCGGTTTCTCCCAAAATCGGTTCCGCGAGCTGTTCCCGGAGCCGTTCTATGCCGCCGTTCGATATCTTCTTTCCCAAAAGCCCCTTGTCCTCGCAGATTCTTATGAAAAGCAACCGATTCAACAAAAGATAAATCGATTCCTTGCAGAACACCTGCTTGTTCTCCTCCTCCTTGTCATCCGGCCTGCTGGACAGCGCCTTCCATATGAAATAGCCTGAGAAATCGGCGTATTTCTTGTATTTGCCCTCGGTCTTCAGCTCGTGGCGCGCAATCTCGGCGGCGTGCTTTGTGTTGCTTCCATTAGCCTTCTTTATCACTTCAAGCTCGTCCTTTGTCTGCTTGTACTGCATGTACCCCGCGTAATACTCGTCAAACGCTGAATAGGTGTATTGCCGCAGCAGGTTTCCCGAAATGTAAGTCAATTGTTCAATCAGCTTTTGGAAACCCTCCTCATCGGAGATGTCTATTTTTGCGTAATACTCATCGAATTTCTCGTACTTGGCCTCGCTCCAGACCTGCTGTTTTGTAATGTTGCTCAGGAAAAGGATTTGTTCGACTTCCTTTGTGGCTAGTTTATCTTCGGTCGCCCGCTTTGCGCTAATCAGCGCCTTGAAATCCAAATCAACCCTCAGAATCCTTCCCTGCCGTGTAACTTCCCAGAGCAGGAATCTATAACCATTCGTCAATCCAATAAATCTTGTGGAGGCGTCCGCATACTTCCCCGCCTGGTCCCGCCATTTCTCGGCATCCAGGCTCTCGCTAGGGCGCTTGGTTTCAATTACGACTACGCGATTTTTGTTCTCATCAAAAAGCGTTATGTCCGTTCTCCCCCGCTCGTATATGTACTCGTTTCCGGAATAGCCCAGCGCATCCCTCACGAAATGCTCAACCAATCTGGGGCTCATGTCGTGCTCATGGGTTTCAATGGTTATTTCGCCATCAATCTTTTTGAACGCCCGGAGCACATTCTCGGTAAAACTGGCGCCCGACTTCGGAACCATTCAAAACCCCAGTATCTTGACGTATTTCCATTTTTAAACCTAATTGGGGTTGGATGCCGATAACCTTAGAAAAATAATTCTGCCCGCCCGAAAATTTATTTTTGCACGCGCGCGTTCTGAACCTCGCCCAAACCTTTATAAACAGATAGCCGCCTATCTATACTTTACCCATTGTTTAATGGGCATTTTCTAGGAATGGAAACTTGTGTCTCACAAGTTCGACTCACGCTTCAAGAGTCAAGAAGGGGAAAGAAGATTGAACTAGCTTTTCCTGACAATTCCTTGACAATACAGGTACTCCAAATCAACTCCAGTTGATCCTGCTGGAGGGTACTGCTATCGGAGTTCGATTAAGCCATGCAAGTCTACTCACGGGCTTCCGTGGGTGGCACACTGCTGAGTAACACGTAGTCAACCTGCCCCAAGGAGGGGGATAACCTCGGGAAACTGAGGCTAACACCACATAGGCCATCTATGCTGGAATGCTTGATGGCCCAAAAGGCCGGCAAATTGCAGCCGGTCCGCCTTGGGATGGGACTGCGGGGGATTATGGTAGTTGGTAGGGTAACGGCCTACCAAGCCGATAATCTCTAGGGGCCATGAGAGTGGTGGCCCCCAGAAGGGCACTGAGACAAGGGCCCTAGTCCTACGGGATGCAGCAGGCGCGAAACCTCTGCAATGCGCGAAAGCGTGACAGGGGAACTCCGAGTGACGGAAACTTAGTTTCCGCCTTTTGCCAAGTGTAAACAGCTTGGAGAATAAGGGTGTGGGCAAGACTGGTGGCAGCCGCCGCGGTAACACCAGCGCCTCGAGTGGTACCCACGTATACTGGGCCTAGAGCGTCCGTAGCCGGCCTGAAAAGTCCTCTGTGAAATAGTGGGGCTTAACTCCACTGCGCGCAGGGGATACTCTCGGGCTTGGGAGCGGGGGAGGCAGGGGGTACACCTAGGGTAGGGGTAAAATCCGTTGAGCCTAGGTGGACCACCAGTGGCGAAGGCGCCCTGCCAAAACGCGTCCGACGGTGAGGGACGAAAGCTGGGGGAGCGAACGGGATTAGATACCCCGGTAGTCCCAGCTGTAAATGATGCAGACTGTGGTGTTGCGCCAGATTTAATCTGTCGCAGTGCTGTAGCGTAGGTGTTAAGTCTGCCGCCTGGGGAGTACGAGCGCAAGCTTGAAACTTAAAGGAATTGGCGGCGGAGCACCACAATCCGTGGATGCTACGGTTCAATTGGATACAACGCCGTGAACTTCACCCGGTGCGACGGCAGCATGAAGGCCAGACTGAAGATCTTGCCTGACAAGCCGAGAGGTGTTGCATGGCCATCGTCAGCTCGTGGTGTGAACTGTCCGGTTAAGTCCGGCAACGAGCGAGACCCATGCGTTTAGTTGCTACCTCTGCCTTTAGCAGGGGGCACTCTAGACGGACTGCCCGCGTTAAGTGGGAGGAAGGAGTGGGCGACGGTAGGTCAGTATGGCCCGAATCACCGGGGCTACACGCGGCATACAATGGGTGGAACAATGGGTTGCTACTCCGAGAGGAGGCGCTAATCCCCTAAATCCATCCCTAGTTCGGATTGAGGGTTGCAACTCACCCTCATGAAGCTGGAATGGCTAGTAATCGCGTGTCATCATCACGCGGTGAATAAGTCCCCGCTCCTTGCACACACCGCCCGTCAAGTCATCCAAATGCGATGTAAGTGAGATTCTGGTTCTTGCCAGGCTCGAACTTATGTTGCGTGAGGAGGGCTAAGTCGTAACAAGGTATCCGTAGGGGAACCTGCGGATAGATCACCTCCAAATTTTCATAATTTGGAACAATAGTTGGAGCAAGGAAGAGGAGTGATGTTCTTCTGATTTCCCCTTGACAAATCTTGAAGCGAATTTATTTTCCTTAGCGTAAGCGCTGCCTTTCTCATTCCAAGCCCTTTCTCTACGCATAGAAGATACATTTAAATACTCTTTTTAACACTATATAACCATATGCCGGCCTTCAAACGCAAGGATATTTCCGATGCAATGATCCTGCAGGCAATCCAGCAATATGAAGGGGTCCCGAACGACACCGTAATCTCTGAATCCCTGGGCAAGGCCAAGCAGTTCATCACAAGGAAGAACGGCAGGTTCGATGCCGCGATGGAGGCGCGCGGCCGCGAGTACCTCTCCTCACTGAGCGACCCGGAAATAGCAAAAAAGTATTCTGAGGGCTTCACGAACAGCATGCCGGGCTATGCGAGGGAGATGATCTACGAGAGGCTTCATGCGATGATAGCGCGTGCGATAAGGGAATGCGCCGGGGTACCTCACTCCCAGAGCATAGGGGAGGCTTCGGGCATAAGGTCCAAGCGAATCCCGGGTCTGCTGGACATGAGGCCGGAACTGAAGCTCGCTATGGAACAGAAGGCTAGGGAGAATATAGGGAGATTTTCGCGCGATGGGATAATCGACCTTTCCTCAAAGCAGGGATTGTTCGCCGGCCTTCCAGATTATGCCCAAAAGGCGATATGGGAAAGGCTGGATGCCATAATCATGGACGAGATAAAGAAATTTGAGGGCGTGCCCACGGGTCGCTCCATAGCGAATGCACTGGACAAGTCCGGAAAGAGCGTCCGCTCCAGGATAGAGCAGAACCCGCAGCTCGGCGCCGAGCTCGAAAAAAGGGGAAGGGAATATCTCACCAGCCTGACGGACTCGAAATTTGTGTCAAGGCTGCGCGTGATGACGGCGGGAAAGCTTCCGGCTTATGCGAAAAAGATATTCTACGAAAGGCTAGATAGCATAATATTCCGCGCCATAGTGGCGCAAGAGGGAACACTCAGCATCACCGCCCTTGTCAGGCTGTCCAAGGTCAGCTACCATACGATAGAGCGCAGGCTGGAGGAGAATCCCGAGCTCTGGACCGCGTTCTACGCGAAGATGGGTCTCACAGCGGACCAGGCGATAGAGCTCGCCCTTGAGCGCGACGAGCAAAACAATTCCGTAAACAAGGTGCTTTCCGAAAGGCTCGGGAACCTTTACGCTTTCAGGGAGATGGCTGGCATAATAAGGTGCTTCGGCCACCTTCTTAATGGAAAAACGCTCGAGGTCAGCCTCTACCCGGAGCCCATGAAGAAGGCCGCAGAGGAACTCGGCATTGCAATAGATGTTTTCCACCAGGACATGAGGTCATTCCGCAGGGGCGAATCCCCTTCTCTCGAGTCCGCGCAATCCGCAGTCCTGCAGGGCATACACCGCCTCGGCCCGAAGCAGCTAACAAGGCTTTTCGAATCCCTCCATTCCACCCTTGATGAGGGCACGAAAATCATTGCCACCCATTCATCCAACTACAGGCCGGGCGAGGCCTTCATTTCCGCCCTTCAGCAGAACGGCTTCGAAGTAAAGGACAGCGGCATCCTTCTAATCGAGCCGCCAAGCAGGGATTCTCTCCTCGCATGCGGGGCTCCGGAAGCCGACCTTGCGCGCATATCCAGGAAGATGCAGGGCGAGTCAAGGCTGCTTTTCATCACCGCGATAAAGAAATCCGGAAGCTCCGAAATCCCGCAGTTGGAAAAGCTTCACGAGCCCGAAGGCGAATCCAGGATAATGCCGAACGGGGAAACAATAGACATACCAAAAGGCGCCGTAAGAGAAATCAATGCAAGATTCCTTTTCGAGGAGATGGCCATCCTTCCGTCCGCTCCGTTCATGGTGGATGTGAGGGAAGGGGAGAAAAAAACGGCCGTCCTTGGCTTTGACATGGATCCCCATAGGCCGGGCAAGGTCGAATTCGGGGTCTATCCCGGCGCGCCCGCGGAGGATTTCAAAAGAATCGCGAGGCGGCTCGCCACAAAAATGGAATCCAGGAATGCCCTAGGAATAAAGCCGGGTAGGGAAACCCGGGTGCAAATGGGCCAGCTCAGGAAACTCATGGCCTAGCTCAATAAATAAAATAAAACAGAAAAAGAAAAGCCTATTTGGTGCGCAGCTCCTTAAGCCTTTCCGGAGGAAGCCCGTTCAGCGGGGATTTCGGGTGCAGGTTCCTAAAGAACGCCCTCCTCCCCTCCATAAGCGCATCCCTCGCCATGGGGTCCGCGGAGGTCAGCGATGTGCGCCGTTCGGTCTCCTTGGCATCCACCTTCTGCACATTCACGCCAAACTCCTTCATTATGAGGCTGACCATCGGGTCCCTTTTTATCTTCACTTCAATCGCATTTATCTCCCCGTCGTCCTCGCCCATCAGGTATACGTCCTTTATGCCCAGGTGCTTCACCGCATAGAAGATGCTCAGGACCCTGTACGGGCCGAACGGATAGCTCGGGCCGGTTATGTCATAGCCGCTCAGGGCGAACACGCTCCCTGGCGTCGCAACCACGTGGGTCTCCTCCTCCATCAGCTCCAGAAGGGTGTTCCTCGGGTGCGGCACATTAGGCGAGCAGAGCAATAGCGCAACCGGCTTCTGCGCCTCAACTCTCCTTGCCTTCTCAGGGTGTGCGTTGGGGAGCATCGCAAGTATAGTCGCGTTCATCCTCGCGATGTCGTCCATCACGGTCCATACCTCCCCATTATCGTCTATCCTTATGACCTGGCCGGTTCTGTAGTTGGTTATCCCTGCATTAACTGTTGAGTATACGTCCCTGAGCTGGAATCCGGCAGGCACATTTGCATTATGGGAGACCTTCCCGGGCACAGGCCCCGCAAGCGCGGCCTCTATCTTGCCCGCCTGCCTCCTCACGTGCTCCACATGGTCCACAATCGGCTTGATGAAGGACCTCGGGTCCTCCCCCTCGAACGCATGCACCGCCCTCAGGAACTCGCGCATGCTCTCCTCGTCGTGCACCACTATGAGCCTGTCGCCCGCCCTGACCTCCAGCCTGCCCTTCACGAATTCCATGAGGTCCTCGTAAACATCAGCCGCATGGCCCATGCCGCAGTTTATCGGGGAGTGCTTCTCAAAAACAACATCCTTCGGCAGATGCACCACGGCATCCGGGTCCGCACCCTTTCTTAACCTGGCATCCGCGTGCGTGTTCACCTGCACCGCGAATTTCATGGGCAGCCATCCTTCCGGAGCCTCGTCCTTGAAGGGCCACCATTCCTTGTCCATCCCAAGGACGATTTTCCTGTGGATGCCCCTCATAAGCCCATCAA
Organism: Microcaldota archaeon; assembly: GCA_034679605.1. GTDB lineage: Archaea > Micrarchaeota > Micrarchaeia > Anstonellales > Bilamarchaeaceae > CAIXOA01. The sequence continues at coordinate 5,045 of JAXDAS010000084.1, read as the reverse complement.
CGACATCCGCAGTGGCGAAAACCCCCGCACCCACCATCGATTTCCTGATTACGTTTATCCCCAGCTCGGCATACCACCTGACCATCGCGTTTGAGACCTTCCTCTCCACCCATCCGCGGTCGCGCGAGTCCGCGCACCTGTATTCAAAACTGGCGTGTACCTCTTCCGTCCTTCTGCCGACACTTTCGTCTGGGTCCTCCATATATTCACCGGTTTAAATTGCCCGAATAATCTAATCAAAAAAGGGTTTTTAATCCTATATTTTACCCCTTAACGACACCGAGGGGCTTCAGCCGCGCCACTATCCCGCTCAGCCCTGCCTCCTCCACGCTCTTCACAACCTCATCCACGTTCTTGTACGCGTCCGGCGCCTCCTCCGCAAGCGTCTTCCTGTCCGTCGCCCGCACATAAATCCCGTGGCCCCACAAATCCTTTGCGATATCCTGGCCGCGGTGCTTGTCTATCGCCGAATGCCTGCTCATCGTCCTTCCGCTCCCGTGGCAGGTGCTCCCCCAGGAGAGTTCCAGAGAACGCTCTTTTCCAACCAATACGTAAGAAGCGGTGCCCATGCTTCCCGGGATTATGACCGGCTGACCCACGCCCCCATATAGCGCAGGAAGTTCCTCCCTCCCCTTCGGGAATGCGCGCGTCGCCCCCTTCCTGTGCACAAGCAGTTTCCTTTTCTTCCCATCCACGGAATGCATCTCTTCCTTTGCTATATTATGCGCCACATCATAAACCAAATCCATCTTCTCCCCGGTACCCGCCCCAAAAACCGCATCAAAGCTCTCCCGCGCCCAATGCATAATCACATGCCGATTGGTAAAAGCATAATTCACCGCGCACTTCATCGCCTTAAGGTAATTCTGCGCCTCCTTCTCGCGCAAAGGCGCATAAACCAATTCCCGGTCCGGCATCGGAAGGTTCAGCCTCTTAGCCGCGCCCATGACGCTCTCCAGGTGGTCGCTGCAAATCTGGTGCCCGAACCCGCGCGAGCCGCCATGAATCATAACAGTGACCATCCCCTCGCGCAATCCGAATGCCTTCGCCGATTTCTCATCGAATATTTTCTCCACCACCTGCACTTCCAAAAAGTGGTTCCCCGCCCCCAAGGTCCCTATCTGCGCCTTCCCCCTCTTCTTAGCGGTGGGGGAAACCACGGAAGCATCAGCCCCGCCCATCCTCCCATACTCCTCAGTCCTTTCCTTATCCTGCTTCCTTCCATATCCCTTTTCTATCGCCCAATCTATTCCCTGCGCAGAAACCTCATCCAGTTCCGCAGGCGTAACCCTCAATTTCCCCTCGCTCCCTACCCCAGAAGGCACATCCACAAACAATTTGTCGCAAATCTCCCGTATTTTTGGTTTTACCTCCCCGGCTTCCAGAGGCGTCGTCACTAACCTGACTCCGCAATTAATATCATAGCCTACACCTCCGGGCGAAACAATCCCATCCTCCGCATCAAACGCTGCCACCCCTCCAATCGGAAACCCGTACCCCTCGTGCCCGTCCGGCATCAGCATCGCCGATTTGATTATCCCGTCCAGTTGCGCGACATTCCCCAATTGCCAAAGAGTCCTGTCCCTCTTCATCCCCTCAAGCATTGGGGGAGTTGCAAAAATCCATCCGGGGACCCTCATCCCCCCCTCCTTCTCCATCTCAAAGAAGGCCTTCTCTTTCTGCGTAATCTTCATAAGCATCCGTGAGGTTCTCCAATACAAGCTTAAAATTGGTTACGTTACCCCAGCCTCTGGGCGTTCTGCGCAAGGGATCTCTGCGCCTGCTCGCGCACCTTCGGGTCCCAGTCGCTTTCCGCAACCCTTCTAAGTGCCTTGCCAATGAGCGGGTTCGCTTCCGGCGCCATCCCCAGGCCCATGGCGGAGTAAAGCCTTGTCTTGTTGTTTTTGTCTCCCAGGCCTGCGATTAGCATTGAAACGGATTCCTGGATCCACATCCTCGCGAGCGCAACCGCCGCCATCCCCTTCTCCATTTCATTTCCATTTTGCAGGAGGCCAAACAGAGGATGCAGCGCATCGCTGCAGTCCACCCCCGCCTCCGCGAGTTTCCCGATGAGATAGGCCGCCTTCGCGCTCCTTGGGTCCCCCCGTTCTATGGCCTCAAGCAATATGGGGAGCGCGGAAGCCCCGAACTTCGCCAGCTTTGGCGAGGCCTCCTGCTCGGGTTCGTCGAGCAGCTTATTCACCTTCCTTCTCCCGAACCAGCCGAGCCTCGGGGCTGCGGGCTTCTCAATGAATTTGGACATTATAAGAATTGTGTAGAATTATGCTTTTAAATGTGCCATTCTTTTTAAACTTTCCACCACATATATCCATGTATGCCTGAGCCCAAGCAAACCAATTTCCCGAGCCAGCCTCCACAATCCAACGGGACGAGGCCGCCCTCCCCGCTTGCAGAGCCGAGACGGAGCTCGGTGCTACCCGGAGAGGAAAAGGTAAGGGCGGCGTTGAAGGAGGGAGACTTAAAATCTATAGAGGAAATGGGCTCCCGCGCAAAGCCAGCGCTTTTCAAAATCATACAGGACCAGGATGAGGAATTGCTTTCCCGCAGATTTGCGGCAGACGCGGCGATGTCGTTGTACGGAAACGGCATGCGGGCCTACGACCGGCTCCTGTGCCTTCTGCTCCAGGACAAGGTCCAAGATGCCGCCTCCCGCGGGGACGTGGCGGTTCTCCAGGTGCTTGGCATAGTGAATAACAGGAAGGAGAGCACGCTTCTCAGGAACATAGCCATAGAGGTTGTGGCCTCAATCAACCACGGCCCGGAGAGCTACTCCACCCTTTCGGTCGTCGCGGCCCTCTCCTCGCTGCTTGCAAACGAGCAGGAGGTTCCGGTAATAAGGGCGAAAATAGCGGACGAGCTCCCCAAGCTCGCAAAGGTTTGCGACCCGGCCAAGATGAAACTTATGATGTCCGCGCTTGAAAAGGCGGCGAAAAGCGAGGACAGCGGCGTGGTGTCCGCCGCAGAAGACGCCCTCGTGCTAATAGACGAAAACTCCCGCACCTGCGTCGATGACAACCCTACTCTTCCGGTTGCACCGAGGAAAGGAGTTCCTCTATAGTTTTTCTCAGCTCCTGCCTCAGCTCAAAATTGGTGATGTTGTTGTCCATTATCCTTTCCGCCCTTGCAAAATCCCCGAGCACGCAATAGGCGCGGGCAACGTCCACCAGCGCCTCCTCCTTCTCCCTCCCGTCCGGCGCCTGCTGCGCGCATGTGAAAGCCATGTCCATCGCGGGCCAGGGGTCAAGCCGGACCTCGCGGAACGCGTCCGCCACCTCGATCATGAGCCTGGCTGCGAAGAGCCTGTGCGGGAAGGAGTCCGCCACCAGCGCCGCCTCCCTGAGCATTGGGACCACCTCGCCGCCCACCTCGTCCCGTATGAGGGCGAGCAGGCGCAGCGTCCTTATCTTCTCCCTGAAGCCGATGAGGCGGCCGTCCTCGTCCCTGCCGCGCCTTATGTTTGTGAGCGCCTCCTGCACCAGGGGCTCGACCTCCGCAAAAAGATGGGACTGCTTCCGCCTTTCCGGCCGCTTACCACCGTTTATGGCCCTTAAGGGTGGCCTGCTGCCGTTGGGGCCCGAACCCTCCACCATGGGATAGTATGTGTAGGATTATGATTATAAATGTTCATCCTATTTTTGCACACACCAGTTCCTCTTTAAAATTCTATTTTCCAATCCTCCCCCATGGACAAGAAGAACTCTCACTGGAGCGAACTAATCGCGAATGAAATAGCGGAGAAAGCCTCGCCCCCCTTCGTGGCCGCCAGCGGCATAACCACCTCCGGCCCTCTCCATCCCGGAACCCTCTGCGAATTCATGTTCGCGGGCGCAATCGCAAAGGAATTGAAGAAGAAGGGCGAGACCCATTTCATATTCAACGCCGACCTCCTGGACGCGTTCGATTCCATCCCCGAGCCCTTCAAGAAATACGAGAAAGAGCTCGCCCCCCATCTTGGGAAGCCCCTCGCCTTCACCCCCGACCCGCAGGGGTGCCACCGCTCCTTCGGCGAGCACTTCCTTTCCGAGGCGGTGGATGCGATGCACAAGTTCGGCGCCCACCCGGAGATACTCCCTGCGCAGGATTTGTACGCAAAAGGGGCATATGACGAGTATGCGAGGAAATATTCCGAGCGCAAGGATGAGGTTAAGGAAATAGTGCGCGCCTCCTCACTGAGGGAAACGATGCCCGATTCCTGGCACCCCATAATGCCCATCTGCGAGAAATGCGGAAAGGTCGCCACCACCCGCGTTTTGGATTACTCCAACGGAACTTATGAGTATGCATGCGACCAGGATGTGGAATACACAAAGGGCTGCGGCCACAAGGGAAGGGCGAAAATCTCCGACCACAAATACAAATTGCTCTTCAGATTGGATTGGCCCGCGCGCCAGGACTTCCTCAACGTGACCGCGGAGGGCGGAAGCGTTGACCACCACACCAAAGGCGGAACCATCGCCACCGTGTACGCAATCCACAGGCAATTCTTCAAGAAGCCCGGCCCGGCGGTCTTCTACAAATTCGGCTTCCTCAAATACAAGGGGAAGAAATACTCCAAGAGCAAGGGGATAGGGCACACTGTTACTGAATTGATGCAGCTCCTCCCCCTTCCCGTATTGGAATACGCCCTCCTCCGCCCGGATCTGCAGGAGGACAAGGAGCTTGTATTGGATGAGCAGTCCCTCCTCACACTGGTTTCCGATTTCGAGTATTCCGCCTCCATAGACCCCCAGAAGGAATTGGAGAGGGCGGACCGCAAAAAAGCCGTCGCCTATTCCCTTACGCAGGGGAAGAAATGGGGAGCTCCTTTGCAAGACATCCTGGTGACTTATGCGTTATACAAGGATTGGAAAGAAGTCGGCAAGAAACTGAACGACCCAAAAGGAGTCGAATATCTCGCCCCATACGTTGAGCAATGGTTTTCCAGGAAGTGGATTCCGGACAAATATGTTTTCGAGCTTAAGGGCGCGCCCCATGAGAATGGAAAGCTCGTGAAGGAATTTGCAGATTCACTAAAGGAAGAGATG
>JAXDAS010000083.1:0-8553 GCA_034679605.1 Microcaldota archaeon | reverse complement strand
CGGAAGCGCTGCTGAAGCGGATGGTGAAGAATGATCCAAAACTGAAGAAACAAATGGCGGAGTTGGTCGAATCATAATCCATCATCCACGCCTGTGTTCTTTTCCACAATAGGGACAAGTTAGGATTGATGGTGCTTGACCGGTGTAAACATGAGGCGATGATTGCCCACAACTGCATATCATCGCGATTGATGAAAGACCTTGATTCGTGGTAAAACCAACTGCATTTGTCACATTTTCAACGTTAAGTTCTGATTTAACGTTCGTCAAACGGGCAGGTCGGTTTACTTCCATCCCCACAACAATATCCGCATTTTTTGCGTTCATAACAAAATGGGAGTCCTTAATCTCTATTAGCTGTGTCGGCTTAGCGTTGAGACTTTCAATATAGCTCTCATGAAACTCTTTCATTGCCTTAAGCGTCTCAACGGAATATGTGTTTCTATCCTGGTCTATATGCGTATGGTGTGTCGGACAAAGCAGGATGTAATTTTCATGAGTTTCTTTATCACCCCGATCTTCGCGGTATCTAGCAGAAGCTGGTTTATCCCCAACTATATGACACTCCACCCCTACAACGAAGTCGTCACCCTCGGTTTCTGACTTCTCCGATAGTTTTGCATCACATCTTTCTCCATTGCGATTGTAGGAACAGACATTGCCTGCCCTCCCCCATAGAAGTTTCCGGTCTTTATCGGATAATGCCATAAAACCACCAACCAATTACTCATCACTCTCGTTATCAGCACTCAAGATTTTCATCATCCTTTCTTCAGCCTATCTGAGTGCTCATCATCCGCTGTTCATTGCGCACAGGGGGATTAAAAGCTAGTAGACCTGGAAGGCGAAATCGAAGAGCTTGTAGTCCCACTCCGGCCAGTCAAGCAGGTCGAACACCATGGTGTCGTACGTCTCGCCGTAGGGGTTGCCCTCGGACCTGGCCCATTGCACCCCGTAGCTGCCCGTGCCGCCCATGCTGGCGACAATCCAGTATCTGCCGGAGGTGAGGGAGACGTTCTGGAACTGCGCGTAGTGCCAATCCGGCTCGGGGCCGACGCCCCCCGTTATCGCGGAGGAGGCAACGGGCTCCCCCGGCTTGCCGGAATCGTCCCTGCATATCTCCACTATCACCGGCTCGCCTATTGTGGAGTTGCCCGGTGCGCGGAGGAGCAGGCCAACCCTGTGCAGCGTGAAATTGCGGCTGAGATTTATGGCCTGCGCCTGCCTCATCACATAGTTCACCGCGTCGTAATAGAGATGCATGCACATATAGCAGGAGCCATAGTATCCCAGGGGCTGCGGCGTGATGACTTTTTGCCTGAAATTGTTGGAGCGGGCGGATTCTGGCTCGGGGTGCAGCGGGTCGTAGCTCTCAACATGAGCGCGTATGTTGTGGGGAGCCTCGGTGGCGTTGGTGTAGTTGAACTCGAATGTGCGGATTAGGTCGGCCTTAGGTATGATGGAATCGTAAATGGTATTGTTATAGTCGAAAACACGGAGGCGGTAGGCTGAGGGCATGTGCCTCCCGTAGATCTGCACCACGACGCGGACCGCGTAGTCGTCCCCGAGGTGGATGGTGCGCGGCCACGTGGCTATCTCCTTCACGGTTATGTCGTAGGAGTAGTCGGGCGGCTCCTGATGCCCATCTCCGGGCTGCTGCGCCTGCTGCGCGCAGCCAGCGAATAATATGAGCAGGAGCAGTGCCGCACAGGGAACCGGGAACCGGAGGCTGGGGACTGGCTTGGCCTGGCGCATGCTGGAGCTAAGAAAACAAAATTAAAAAAGAGGAGGGAAGCTCAAAGGTTTATCTTCAGCCCGAGCTCCTTCTTCAGCTCGCGGTAGCGGTTCCTTATCGTGACCTCGGTCACTCCGGCGACGTCCGCCACCTCCTTCTGGGTGCGCTTCTCCCCGGTCATTGCAGAGGCAATGTAGAGGGCCGCTGCCGCCACCCCGGTCGGGCCCCTTCCGGAGATGAGGCCCCTCTTGACCGCCTTGCGGATGAGCTGCACCGCCTTTTTCTGGGACTCTCCGCTCAGCTTGAGCGCGGTCGCGAACTTCTGCACGTAGTAGGAAGGGTCTGTGAGCGGGACGTCGAGGTCCAGCTCTGCCTTGAGGAACCTGTACGCCCTGCCTATCTCCTTCTTCTCTATGCCGGAGGCCTTGGATATCTCGTCAAGGGTGCGCGGGATGCCGTGCATCCTGCAGATTGCGTATATCACCGCGGCGACGATGCTCTCGATTATCCTGCCGCGTATGAGCTCGGCCTTCACCGCCTTCCTGTAGAGAAGGGCGGCCGCCTCCTTTATGTCGTCAGGGAGCCCCAGGTAGGACGCAACGCGGTCAAGCTCCGCGAGCGCGATTGTAAGGTTCCTTTCCATCGAAGTTGCGATGGAGACCCTCTTGTGCCACTTCCTCATCCGGTAAAACTGCGCCTGCTTGCGCGTGGAAATCTTCACCCCGCGTATGTCGCGGTTGTACTGGTCGATTTCCGTGACAAGGCCCTTGTTCGGGCGCATGTACTTTATGGGGGCGCCGCCCCTCGCGCGCTTCTCCTTCTGCTCGGCGTCGAATGCCCTCCACTCCGGACCGGCGTCCTGTATGTTTTCCGTGAGGACGAGGCCGCACGAGCCACAAATCAATTCCCCCTTCTCATAGTCCTTGATCAGCTTGGGCGAACCGCATTCCGGACATGCCCTTTTCTTTTCCATAGCCATAGAACCCAACCTCTAGATCTTGGAAACGTGAAAAAAAGACTCAGAGAGTTCCAAGAAACATTTATATATTTATCTAGAAAGGGGTTTATAAAGATTTCTAAACTCTCCTTGCTATACAGCCCTGGAGGGCCGGATAGAACTTCTCCATTTCCCAGCCCGATTCCGAGAGGCGGGAGCGCACCTCCTTGGAGATGTTGCGGTTTTTCCTCCCGAGGGAGCCGAAGTAGTGGAAGAGGAGCGCGTCCTTCCTTGAGGCGGAGGCGAGGCGGCGGTAGAACTCCGCGGAATAGAGGTGGCCCGCATGGGAGAAGCGCGGGGGGTCGTGGATTATTTTCGTGAAAGTGGGCTTTAGTCTGGGCACTTCCTCGTATGCGTCCCCGTTTATTATGCGTATATTCCTGGACTTGAAAAGTTCCCTGCTCCAGGGGTTCCACTCCGCCAGCTTCAGGACGGCGGGGCTCTTCTCTATGGTGGTCACCTTATTGGCGAGCCTTGCGGCGGCGATTGCCGTGTAGCCGAGGCCGGTGCAGGTGTCCAGCACCTCGTCGTCCGAATCCACCGCGAGCAGCCGCATTATCGTTTTGGAATAGTCGAAAACGTCCGCAAACCCTTTCACGAGGTGCATCCGCACGCCGTCTATCTCCAGGATGGGCTTTCCGGAGAGCATCCTGAGCTTGTAGAGGTGCCGGTCGAAGATTGCGAGCTTGTAGAGGTCCTTGCCGTCCCAGGCGTAGAGGAAGTTCCCCTTTATTTCCTCCAAGGGAATCCCCTCCAGGTCTGAGGGGGATGCGGAATGTGTGTTCCTTCCCAAATCGAAGGAAACCCTGGAGGTGCCTTCTTTCCGGAGGGTGTCCACAATCTCCCTGCTCAGGTAAATCATTTCGTATCAATCCAGTCCGTGCCCATGTGGGGCTGGAGCGCCTTCGGGATGCGTATGCCGCCGCTCTCCTGGTGGTTCTCCACCACCGCAATGAGCGCCCTCCCTATCGCGACGCCGCTTCCGTTCAGGGTGTGTGCGAACTCCATGCCCTTCTGCCTGCGCACGCGTATGTTCGCCCTCCGCGCCTGGAAGGCCTCGCAGTTGGAGCATGAGCTTATCTCCCTGTAAGTGTCCTGGGAGGGGATCCACACCTCCAAGTCGTAGGTCTTTGCGGAGGCGAAGCCCAGGTCCCCTGTGCATAACTCCACTATCTTGTAGGGGAGCTCCAGCTGCCTCAAAACGGTTTCCGCGTCCTGCACCATCCCTTCCAGTTCCTTGTATGAATTTTCAGGCAGGGAGAATTTGACCAGTTCCACCTTGTCGAATTGGTGCTGGCGTATGAGGCCCTTTATGTCCTTCCCGTAGGCGCCAGCCTCCCTGCGGAAACAGGGGGTGAAGGCGCAGTACTTGAAAGGGAGTTGGGATTCCTCAAGGACCTCTTCCCGGTGGAGGTTGGTGAGCGGGACTTCCGCGGTCGGGATGAGCCAGAGCCCGTCCGTGGCCGAATAGAGCTCCTCCGCGAATTTGGGAAGCTGCCCAGTACCTTCCAATATTTCCGTTTTTACCAGATAAGGCACATAAAATTCCTTGTAGCCCCTGGAGGTGTGCAGCGCGAGCATGAACGAGGTGAGGGCGCGCTCGAGCCTGGCCGCCCATCCGCTCATCACCGTGAATCGGTGGCCGCCGAGCTTCACGCCCCGCTCGAAATCGATTACTCCAAGGCGGGTGCCCAAATCGTGGTGGGCCTCCACATCCGCGCCCCTTTTTTTCGGCGTGCCCCATTTCCTCGCCTCCGGGTTGTCGCGGCTGTCCTTTCCCACCGGGACGGAGGGATGCGGGATGTTGGGGATGAGCATCATCACCTGTTTCCTTTCCTCCTCGAATTTTTGCTCCTTTTCTCCGGCCTTCTCCAGCTTTTTCGCAATCTCCTCCCCCTTCTTCTTGAGTTTGGAGATGTCCCTCTTCTCCTTCGCGGCCGCGGCTATTTCGAGGCCGAGCTTGTTGCGCTCCGCGCGCAGGGAATCCCCCTCGCCCTTGAGCTCTCGCCATTTCGCGTCCAGCTTCTCTATTTCCGCGAGCAGGGCGGGGTCCGCGTTGCGGTTCTTGAGCGCCTGCTTGAGCAGCTCGGGGTTGCTGCGTATTATCTCCTTGTCCAGCATATGAATCTCTTGGATATGGAAGAAAATAGATTATATAGCTATTCCTACCCTCTGCCCTTCGTGGCGTAGAGGGCGCCCGCCGCGAGCGCCGCGAGCACAAGGTCGTAGATTATGAGGGTCATGAAGATGGAGAGGTTGGGCGTGGCGTAGAGGATTCCGCTCTGCATCGCGGTTATGGCGGGGGTGAGCGGGGTCGACTGGCCGAGGAGGACTATTGGCGCGGGCATGAACTCGAACGGGAAGAGTATGCCGCTCATGAACAGGAGGGGGAGCCCTATAACCAGCGAGGCGAGGAACGCGGTCGCCTCGGATTCTGCGAAGGCCGCTATCACTACGCCGAGCGCGTTGAACGCGAAGAGGAGCAGGAGGAGGGCGCCGGCAAGGAAGATAAAGAGCGCGATGTTGGAAAGGGGGAACGCCGCGTAAACCAGGGATGCGGTGAGAAGGAGGAGGAGCACCTCCGGGAAGAGGACGACCGTGTAGCTGATTATTTTTGTGAGCGCATACTCCCAGAGCGGCACCTGCGCGACATAGACGCGCTCCAGCGTCATGGAGTTCTTCTCGCGTACGAGCGAGGTGGATGCGAGGAAGAGTGAGACGAACATGAGTATGAGCGGGATGAGGCTGGGGAGAAGGAAGTCGAAGAACGTGCGCGAGCTGAAGATGTTCTGGGAGGAGAAGAGGATAGGCGCTACAACGGAAATGGCGTCCCTGGAGGTGATTTCGCCTATCTGCGCCTTGCTGCCGAGTATGAGGGACTCGAGGTCGTCGCTCTTGGAGACGAGCTGGGAGGCGGAGGAGTTTATCTCCTCCATGGTGCGGAGGGACTCAGCCCTGCTTTCCTCAAGCGAGTATACGAATGAATACATTGAGGAGATGCGGGCGCGCACGTCCTCGGTCTCGGAAAGGGACGCGCCTATGTTGGCTCGGAAATCGCCCATGGTGGAGTTTATCTCACTGAGCTCCGCGCGGGTCTCGTTTATCCTTGAGAGGCGGACCTCCACGTCTGAGATTGCGGAGGCGATGGAGGCGTTCATGGAATCAAGGGAGGCGCAGTAGGGGATGAACACGGGATTTGTGCAGTCAACGGAGGACTTTGTGAGCGCGATGGAGGCGGAGGCGTTCTGGAGCACCCCGCGCATCCGAAGAAGGTCCAATTCGGTCTGCGTGAGCTCCTCGTCATAGGATTCCATCCTGTACTGCATGAGCGTGAGGTTGGACTGGGCCGCCTGGAGCTGGGAGACCGTGCCGTCTAGGGTGGAGTTTGCGGCGTCCAGCTGGGAGGTGAGGGTGGCGAAATCCAGGGAGGAGAGGGATGCGTAGGTTTCGCTGATGCTCTCCTGCATCTCGACCGCCCTGGAGCGGGATGCGCGCACGTCCGCGAGTATGCTGTCCAGCTGCGCGCTCGCGTTGTCCAGCCTCGCCCACACGCTAAGGATGAAGCGGGAGCCTATCTCCTGCCCCGTGCCCTGCGCAGCCGCCTTCAGGAAGGCCTCCACCGACGGGCTTATCTGGACGCGGGAATTGTCAAGGAAAACGGTCACGTTCTGGGAAACGCCGGTGGCTATCCCGTCCTGGAAGCCCTTAGGGATTATGATGGCCGCAGATAGCTCGCCCCGCGACACCCGCGAGCGCACGAAATCACCGCACGCCTCCTCCCTGGAATGGTCGATTATGTTGGAATGGCTCGAGATTGATTCCACGAAAAGCGAGGAGGCGTCGCTCTGGTCCATGTCGCAGAGCCCTATGGAGGCGGGGAGGGCCTTTTCGGCGGTTGTTTTGCCGAATACGCCCGCGAGCACCAGTAGGACGATGAGCGGCGCTGCCACCAGTAGGATAAGCGTCCTCTTTTCGCGCAGGAATGTCTTCCCGTCCTTCTCAATTTCCGCCAGCAGCTTCATTCTTGGTTGCCTCCTTCAACTGCGAGCCCGTGAGCTTGAGGAAGACGTCCTCCAGCGAAGGCCGCGACACAGAGAGCTCCACTATCTTTTCAGAATTCTCAAGGAATATTGATGTGATGGGCGAGACGAGCGAGGCGGCGTCCTCCGCCTCCACCACTATGCCGTGCTCGGTTACGGTTATGCCCTCGGCGCCGGGCAGCTTCCTTATGAGGGGCTCGAGCTTGGAATAGACGCCCGGGACGCTCTTCATCTTCAGGAGCTCCTTGCCCGCAAGGCGCTTGAGCTCCCGGGGCGAGCCGTACGCGGCTACCTGCCCCCTGTCCACGAACGCGATTTTTCCGCAGAGGGCTTCAGCCTCCTCCATATAATGCGTGGTGAGTATCACGGTTGCGTTTGTGGTCGCGGCTATCCTGGTGACGGTCTCCCAGAGCTGCCTCCTAGTGGAAGGGTCGAGGCCCGTGGTCGGCTCGTCCAGGATTATGAGCCTGGGCCCGTGCATGAGGGCGCACGCCAGGTTGAGGCGTCTCTTCATCCCTCCGCTCATAAAAGTTGCCTGCACGTTCTTCTTGTCCGCGAGCCCGAGCTGGTTCAGGAGCTCCTGCGCGCGCTCCCTAGCCTTGTTGCCCGTGATTCCGTAGAGGGCGCCGTAGTAAAGGAGGTTCTCCATGCATGTGAGGAGCGGGTGGAAGCAGTTCTCCTGCGGGGCGACCCCTATCCTCCGCCTGGTTTCCGGCGAGGGCTTCTGGCCGAAGATGCGGAATGAGCCGCTGTCCTCCCTCTCCAGCCCTGAGAGGATGCGGATGAATGTGGACTTTCCCGCGCCGTTCGGGCCGAGCAGGCCGAAGACCCCCCCTTCGGGTATGCTTATGGAGAAATTGAATAGGGTGACCTTTCCCGGATAGGTCTTGACAAGCTCAAGGGCCTCGACCGCGTATGGATGCGGGGGCTGGGCGGCTGCCTCCGGCTGCCGGTTTTCCGTTTCGCCCTTCTGCGGGCCTGAATCGGGCGGCTTGGGTCCGGATTGCGGAAGCCCGGGCTTTTTGCTTTTGGCCATTGGAATGGATTATTCATTACGCTTTAATAGATTTACTTAAGCACATTCCGGCTGTCATTGATGAATAGCGCGACCAGAGCGGCGGAGACTACGAATAGGGCGGCGCTTCCCAGGGAGGCCAGCATGAAGCCGCTCAGGGCGAGCACGGCGAATTCGCCGAGGACCCCGGGCGCGAACAGCAGCGCGGTGTCGGCTGACATGGATTTGCTTTCCTTGGTCGCAATCACGACCATCTTCTCCTGGACTGCATAGCAGACCCCGAAGCCGAAGCCGACCATCATCAGCAGCGGAAGGAGGTACGGATGCGCGAACGGGATGATGAGGAGCAGCGGGACCGTTATGTCCTGGAAGAAGAGTAGCACCCTCTCGTCCAGGCCAAACTCCATTGCGGAATAGCTCCCTATTGCCATGGAAAGGTAGAAGAACATTATGAGGGCGCCTATAGCCTCGTAGGGCATGCCCAGCTCGTTCCTGAGATACACCGGGAGCAGGAAGGAGAAGAAGATGGCGAACGCGACTATGAAAAAGAATATGGAGAAGGATGTCTCCCTGAAGAGGCGGCTCTTGCCCCCGAAGCCCAGCATCTGGCGGGGATTCGCCTTCTCTCGCGGGCCTTTCCCCTTCCAAAAGAAAAGCGATATTGCGAAAGAGGCGATTCCGCCCAGCGCAAGGAGCTGGAAGAAAGATTCGAAGGAGTAGGATATTATGATGCCCGCGACGCCTATCCCTATTGTAGAGGCGAGCA
>JAXDAS010000082.1:0-2530 GCA_034679605.1 Microcaldota archaeon | reverse complement strand
TATCTGTCAGCTTTACCCCATCCTCCTCTTTGAATTCCTTAGGGGGTAGCTCTTCGACCTTGAACAAGTGCTTGCGCCGCGCGCAGAGGTCGGGATAGTCGCACCATTCACAGAGAGCGCTTTCCTTGGGCTCGAACTCTGTTGCCCTCTCCACGACCTCGATGAGGGCGATGGTACTCCTCTTTAGCTCCCTGAGGTCCTCCCCGCTTCTTGCCGAGACGATATCCTTATCGAAGACAAGGTAGTGCCACACCAGCTTTATATCACGGATGTCGGAGAAAGATTTCATCACCGCCAGCTGATAGAGGGCGAGCTGGCGGTCTTTGTCCGCTTGATCCTGGCTGGGGATGCTGCCGGAGGTCTTATAATCGTGTATCTCGTAGAGGCCGCCGCCTTTATCCACCAGACGGTCCACCACCCCCCTCATGCGGTATTTGCCCGCGGAATCCAGCGGAATGAGCACGTTTTCCTCCAGCCATAGGGTTGCCCCGTCCTCGAAGGGGAATTCGCGCTCGTAATAGCTGCGAATGCAGCGCTCTCCAGTGTCGCGGTAGTGCTCCGGCTCATAGCTCTTCTTCACTATGAATATTCCGTCGTGCCAAGATTTGTCCCAGCTGTCCCTGTAGTATTGGATGAGATCCTCCAGCTTGTTCAGTTTGGATAGCCTGAGGTCGCGATAAAGCTTCTCCATAACGCTGTGCACCTGGCTGCCCATGAAGGCCTCTATGCCCTCCCTTTCGGAGCTCACCCTGTCGAGATAGCGCAGCTTGTATTGAAAAGGACAGTTCTGGTACGCCTGCAGCCTTGAGTGAGAATAAATCGTCATCCTAGCCACCCCCTTTATCTAACCAAATCTTAACATCTCGGTGTGACATCGGGGCCGCGTAAATTGCAGAATTTCCCTATAAGGAGCTAAGTTCAACGGTGTCTACATGAAAAATACGGAAAATGTCACCCCCGAGTGCTATATTGAAAAACTTGCCCGAGGGGCGGAGCCTTAGAAAGGCAAAGAGCGTGAGACGGCAGGGGGTGGCAAACAGGTGTTCAGCAAGGAATTTGCGAGCAAAGACATCGACGAGCAGCTCAGGTACATGGAGACCTTCTATTTTCTGCTCTGCCTGAAGGACCTGAGAAGGAGGGGCCGCGCGGGCAGGGTAGACATAGAGGCAGCGCTTTTCGACGAAGCGGAATGGCTGGTACTGGACGGAGGAAGACCCTCTCAAATGACGGATGAGGATCTCCATGAGCTGGAGGAGTATAAGCGCGAGTTCGAGGCCAGGCTCAAGGAGAGCCCGAAACGCTACCCGCTGGGTGCCTTCTTCAAGGCCCACCGCTTGAACGTCCTGGAGAGGTACATGGTGACCGCCGTCGCTAGCACCATCCTCTTCGGCGCTGACTCTGGGAATGAGGTCAGCGAGATCGACCTGCGCAGGCTGGCGAGGCTGTACCACGACTCCCCGCGCAAGCGGCTGGAGGCGGAGTTCTACTTCACGGGGGGCTGCAAGCTGCTGCAGAGGAGGATCCTGCGCATAGAGGACGGAAGACATGCCGGGATGCCCGCTCCCGCAGCTACCAAGCTGGACATGCACCCCAGGACCTACCGGGCGGTCATGGGGCGCAGCGAACCAGCTGCAGATCACATTGCGAGGCAGCGCCCCCGCCGTCCTTCCAGAGGCGAGGAAGAGCGCAATCCAGGGGAGCTCCTGGAACCCCGCATCGGGCTGGAGAGGGTCGTCCTTCCCGCAAGGACCATGGAGGAGATCCGCTCGGCCATCGTCCTGGAGCGTAACCGGGGGGTGCTCTTCGACTCCTGGGGCCTGGGGGACCAGATGGCCAGGGGCCGCGGCGTCTCCATGCTCTTCTCGGGCCCGCCCGGCACGGGCAAGACCCTGGCGGGGGAGGCCGTGGCGCACGAGCTGGGGAGGAAGTTGCTCTGCGTTGCCGGCTCCGACCTGGTCTGCAAATGGCACGGGGAGGAGGAGCGAAACGCCGCCGCCGTGTTCAGGCGCGCGGAGAAAGAGGACGCCATCCTGTTCTTCGACGAGGCCGACTCTTTCTTCTACGCCCGCCATGGCGTGTGGCACGCAACCGACGTATCCGACAACCGCACCGTGAACATCATCCTTACCTGCCTGGAGAACCATACCCTCCCGGTCATTCTCACCACTAATCGGGCGGATGCCCTGGACCCCGCCCTGGAGCGCCGGCTTACCCTGAAGATCCACTTCGGCATGCCGGGACCGGAGGAGAGGGAGCGCATCTGGCGTCTGCACCTGCCCGGGAACGCGCCGCTTGCCGATGATGTAAACATAGAAAGGCTTGCGGAAAGATACGAGCTTGCCGGTGGCCACATCAAGAACGCCGTTCTTTCCGCCGCGAGGCGCGCCGTCGCCAGGGTCCCGGACGCGGCGCAAGCAATGATCACCATGCAGGACCTGGAGCGCGCCTGCCGGGACGAGACAGAAGGCAAGGGCTTCTCGGAAGGCATGAGCCGGAAGGTCGGGTTTTTAGCATGACCCAAACAGTGGAC
>JAXDAS010000081.1:0-10163 GCA_034679605.1 Microcaldota archaeon | reverse complement strand
ATATGGACTACGACCCCCTGGACCCTTGCCTCAAACATGGCGGTGATGGTCCACCCGAACCTCCCCTACGTGCGCGTGAAGGTCGGGGACGAGGCGTGGGTGGTGGCGAAGGACAGGATGGATTATCTTCTGAACCTGCTGGGCCTGAGCGGCACCGTATTGGAGGAGTTCATAGGGAAGAAGCTGAACGGGACGCAGTACGAGCACCCCTTCCAGGACCTCATCGCGAAGGAGTACGACCGGAAGGTGGTGCTGAGCGACGAGTTCGTCACATTGGAGGAAGGCTCTGGATTGGTGCACTGCGCCCCTGGCCACGGGCCCGAGGACTTCATAATAGGGAAGCGCTTCGGCATAGAGGCCTTTTCGCCCGTGGACGGGATGGGCAACTACACGGGGGAGGCGGGCCAGCTCAAGGGGAAGAACGTGCGCGCCGTAAATCCGGAGATAATAGGGATACTCGGCGAACGGGGCGCCCTGCTCCACGAGTCCAGGGTGAAGCACCGCTACCCGCACTGCTGGAGGTGCAAGACCCCGCTCATATTCCTGACCACAAACCAGTGGTTCATCGAAGTCTCCAAGATGAAGGACAAGATGATGGAGGAGATAGACAACTCCCACTGGCACCCTGATTTCGCGCAGACGCGCTTCAGGGAGTTCGTGGCGAACGCCCCGGACTGGTGCATCTCGCGCCAGAGGTACTGGGGGATACCCCTGCCCATATGGAAGTGCGAATCCTGCGGAGAGGTGAAGGTTTTGGGCGACGCCTCCGAGCTCAGGGGCATAAAGGAGCTCCACCGCCCGTACATAGACTCCTATTCCTTCAAGTGCAAGTGCGGAAAGAAGATGCACAGGGTCAAGGACGTGCTGGACGTCTGGTTCGACTCGGGGAACGCCATATGGGCCTCCCTCTCCGAGGAGGAAAAGAAAACCTACGGCCAGGCGGACGCCATACTGGAGGGTCAGGACCAGATAAGGGGGTGGTTCTACTCACTCCTCGGCTCGGGAATAGTGAAGAATGGCTGCGCGCCCTACAAGAGGGTGATAATGCACGGCTTCTTCGTGGACGAGCACGGGGAGAAGATGAGCAAGTCCGTCGGCAACTTCGTGCCGCTGGAGGACATCCTGGAAAAGGGGGGCGCGGACGCGTTCCGCCTCTGGGGCCTCTCCAGCACGCTGTGGGAGGAGCAGAAGTTCAGCTGGACCGAGATAGGCGAGGCGCACGGCACCCTCGACATCCTCATGAATTTGTACGTATACCTCACCCGCTTCCACCCGCAGAGGAGGATGGAGGCGCCGGAGCTAGCGATAGAGGACAGGTGGCTCCTTTCGAGGCTGCACTCCACTCTCAGGGAGTACAACGCGGCTTTCGAGGCCTACGAGATGAGCCGCGCCGCGAAGGCCCTCAGGGAATTCCTTGTCGAGGACCTGAGCAAGTTCTACATGAAGGTGGCGAAGGACAGGATTGCGAAGGGCGAGGGGGAGGGCGCGCTCTACGCGCTGTACGAGTCCATCCTCACTTTCCTCAAGATGCTCTCGCCCATATGCCCGTTCGCCTCCGAATACATATACCTGAATTTCTTCCAGAAGGCGGAGGGGGAGGCGAGCATCTCAATATTCCAGATCCCCGAGGCCGACCCGACGCTGATAGACCTCGTGCTGGAGAAGAAGTTCGAGATGGTGCGCGGGGCGCTCCCCGCGTTCCTTGAGCTCAGGCAGAAGAGCGGGGTGAAGCTCCGCTGGCCGCTTTCGGAGGCGTACGTGAAAACCGGCTCCCACGAGCTGGCCGAGGCCGTGGACGCCCTCTCCCCCATCATCTGCAAGCTGCTCAACGTGAAGTCCGTGTCCGCGGGCGAGGAGGACAGGCAGTTCCCCTCCGCGGAGATACCACTCGGAAAAATCTTCATAGACTCCGAGATGCACGAGGGCCTCTACGAGGAGGCGATGTGCAACGAGGCAGTGCGCAGGGTGCAGCTCCTCCGCAAGGAGATGAACCTGGTGGAGAAGGACCTCATAGAGGTAAAGATAGACGCGGAGAAGGAGCTCGAGGGTATACTCATGAGGAACGAGAGGAGGATAAGGGACTCCACAAACGCGAAGGAGCTCTCCTTCGGCTCACTCCCGGATAAGGAAAAAAGCTGGGAAATAGACGGCAGAACGGTCAGGATAAAGGCGAAGAAGGTCTAGAACCTTCTCCTGCCCCTGGGCCTTCCGAAGTCCCTCGGCCCGAAGTCCTCCTCTTCCGCCTTCTTCTCGACCGCCTTGTACTTCTTCCTTGTATCCATCTTGCTCCAGCAGTCCTTGCAGATGCAGAGCCTCTCGGTCCTGGAGGGCTTCCTGCAGCCCTTTATGCAGTTCCTGCAAAGGCTCCTTCCGCAGTAGCCGCACGCCTCCATCTTGGCGGTCTTCCCGCCGCACCTTACGCAAACCTGTATAGCCATAAATGCACCTAAATGAGCATTGTGGGTTCTCTTATCCCGGGAAGAGTTTTAAAAGCTATTTCCGGGCGGGGCGCCCACCAATTGCCGGGCAGGAGATTTATTAATTTTTCATCCGGAATATAGATATAGTAAAAAGGGGATGAATATGGTTGATTCCGGAGTTTCAATGGGGCAGCAGCTGGCCCCACCAAGCCTGCTTGATGCATCAAGGGACGAGGCCAGATGGCAGATAATGCCGTTTTCCAGGATAAGGAACGAAAACAACGAAACGCTCTACATTGTCGTTCCGCGCGGCCAGAGCCTGCAGTCCGGCCCGGAGGTTTCCGGATATGCCGAAAGCAACCCCTCAAGGGTATCGATGTTCTGGTTGAACCAGAACGGCAGGGCCTCATCGCTCAGCGAGGAAGAGCGCACAATCGCCCTCCGGGCGCTTGCCAACGGAACTTCTTTCCAGGCGGAAGCCGGAATCGAGCGCAGGGGCGCGGGCGTGGAGAGCTTCGCCGAGATGCTTGATGGTGCACTGGGCGTGGGGCCTTTCAATCCAATCGAGGGCCTCGACACCACGAAGGCACTATATTCAATCTACACATACGGCGATGGAGGGACAACAGGCTTCTTCTCCATCGTGGCGAAGGAGGCCGATCCGGAGGCGCGCGAGAACATGGAAGACATCCTCACCGAGAGGATGGTGACGCTTCTTGGCGATGGCTTCGATTATCGGCAGGCTGCGCAGAACGAGGCTACCCTTAACGAGTTCCTGGACATTTTCTCCTCGTACCTTGGCCAGGGCCTTTACCATGAGGCGTGCATGAGCGCGTTCGAGAAGATAAGGTTTACCGACAATGGCGAACTCAGGGAGATGTACATCAACGCGCTTGAGGAGCTGGCGGGGATACCGTCCGCAGTTTCAAGGGAATGGGCTTCCGAACCCAATTTTCTGGCCAGCATCTCAGACATAAGAAAATTCGGGGGAATGCTGGTCTCGGCCGTTGGAACCGAATCCTTCATCGGAAAATATCCCCCGGAGTTCTGGAATGCCGAGGAAAGGCGCTCCATAGAACTTTTCATGGAAGGCCTGGACCGACTGATTGCAGGCTTCAGCCTTCCTGCCGAGGAGCGGGAGGGGATAAGGGCCGAGATGTACGCGAACTGGTTCGTTACCACCAATCCGACGCTGCGCAGCGCGCTCGGGGTGGAGTATTTCCGCATGACGGGGCAGGACATAGGCTCTGAGGAGATGGCTGGCATATACAGGCGCCGCTTCCCGGAGTACGGCCTGCAGGCAAGGCGCTGACCCCTAGTCCAGGAATATGTGCGCCTTTGCGAGCAGCTTTGCGTTCAGCGCAACCGCCTTCACGCCCGTGGCTATCGCGAACGCGAGTATGAACTCCCCCGCGCCCATGAAATAGAAGGCCATCCAGAGGAACGGGAACGCGAGGTTCTTTATCGCGGCGGCCGGGAACTCCCTGAGCGCGGCCATCTCCTCCCTCCCGGGCTTCTCCTGCGCTGCCAATCCCTCGAAAAGGAATATCATCACCGCGCCTATCCCAGCAAGAAGCCATTCGCCTGATGCTATGAGGGAGAAGACCCCGAAGAAAAGGAAGAGCTCCCCGAACCAGGAGCCCAGGCCGGTCGCCCAACTCATGGCATCCGGCTCCAAGTCCCGTGTTTCCTGTTTCCAGTTCCCGGTTTCCCGTCCCCACTCCGCAATCAAAACACCTTAGCGTACGTGTTCCCCACTTTTTCCTCTATTCTCAGCAACTGATTATACTTTGAGGTCCTTTCCCCGCGGGCGGGCGCCCCGGTCTTTATCTGCCCCGCGTCAATCCCGACCGCGAAATCCGCGATGAAATCATCTTCTGTTTCGCCCGAGCGGTGGCTCACCACCACCTTCCAGCCGGCTTTTTTTGCAAGCTTCGCGGCATTTATGGCTTCCGTTACCGTCCCGATCTGGTTTATCTTAAGCAATAATGCAGTGCATGCCTTCTTCCTTATCGCCGTCTTCATCCGCGCCACATTCGTGCAGAGCAAATCGTCGCCCACAACCTGCATCTTTCCAGAATGCTTTTTCGTGAATTCCGCGAACCCCTCAAAATCATCTTCTTGCAAGGGGTCTTCTACACTAACTACGGGATATGATGATAGCATCCCGCCCAAATAGTCAATCAATTCCCCTCCGCCCAAACTCTTCCCATCTATCGCATACTTCCCGTCCGCATAGAATGAGGAGGAAGCGCAATCCATCCCAATCCTCATCTCCTTCGCATATCCCGCTTCCCCAATCGCCTGCACAAGCGCCTCCAGCGCCTCCCTTGTCTCCGTCATCGGAGGCGCGAACCCTCCCTCATCGCCCACATTGATGGCGCCCTTCCCGTATTTCCTCTCCAAAATCTTCTTCAGCGCATGGTAGGTCTCAGCCGCGTATCTCAATCCCTCCTTGAAGGAGGGCGCATGGGCAGGAATAATCATGAACTCCTGTATCGCAAGCAGGCCCCCCGCATGCTTTCCCCCATTTATTACATTCAGCATGGGCACGGGAAGGGTCTTCCCGCCCAAATATTCGTAAACTTCCTTCTTCTTCCCGTTCGCGGCCGCCCGCATGACCGCCATCGAAGTAGCCACAGTAGCGTTCGCGCCCAATTTCCCCTTGTTCGGCGTCCCGTCCAGCTCAATCATTTTAGAGTCTATTTTCTTCTGATTGGTATTCATCCCAATAAGCGCCGGAGAAATATGCTTATTGACATTCTCCACTGCCCTGAGTACGCCCTTTCCCCCATACCTTTTCTCCCCGTCCCGGAGCTCAAGCGCCTCATGCACGCCCGTGGAAGCTCCTGAGGGCGCGGTCCCGCGCCCAAACCCCCTTCCAGCCTGCACATCCACCTGCACAGTCGGGTTGCCGCGCGAGTCCAGCACCTCCCTTGCAAAAACAGAAGTGATTTTCATGGGGAGGAATAGGAAGGGAAAAAATAAAAGCTACTGCCTCAGCCCGTTCAGGAGGCGCGCGATGGCGGCGTACTCCGTTTCCTCATCGTAATGAATGTCTTTCGCCTGCAACATCCTGAGGTAGTCATATGCAATCCTGCAGCCCATGAAGGTTTCACCCACGCGCGGGTTGGTGTTGCTGAAAAGCCCGATTTCAATCTCCGCCGGGCCGAACCTGCGCAGTTCTGAAACAACCTTCCTCATAGTCCTTCCCGCGCGCATATCATCCTCTATTATTAGTGTCCTTTTGCCCCTTATCCCCTCAAGGTCGCACATCGGCTCAAATTCAACCCTCGCCCCGCGCCTCTTCGCGCGCACATAAAGGACATCCAGCCCCAGCGCCCTCACCATCACCGCGTGGCTGAGGGCGCCTCCGAGCACCGCGACCCCGATATCATAATGTCCGTTCTCCAAAAAGGCTCCCATATATTGCGCATGAATAGGAAAACAATATGTGCCAGGATAAAGGTTCTGGGGGTCAATCCCTAATTGCGCGCCTTCCCGCTGCAGCGTTGCCCTGAAAATTTCGTCTGCCACCTTGCTGATTATGTTGTTCGCCTCTAGGAGCTCCGCAGAACCCGACAGGTAATATCTGATTCTGTCCTCGTAGCAAATTCCATGAAGCTCCCCGTTCCCCTTTACGCATCTGTTCAGGACCATCCCGGTCATGGCGCATCTCGGCCCCTCGAATTCGCCTATTTTGCGCATCCTTTCCAGCGCCTCTTCCAGGCCTATGCCCGTCCTAACTATGTTCTCAACCATCCTGGCTTTGAACCTGGCGAAAGCCCTGGACATCCCCGGGTCCGAGCATGGGTTCGTGCATCTGCGGGCAGTTAGCTGGAGCTCCCTGGCTTCTTCCATATTATTATTCTAATTATAACTATTTATAAACCCTATATTCCCGGCGAAGGAATTTAAGCCAGCAAAATGGCCTCGTGCAAGCCACAACCCTTATAAACACATATTACACATAATATATGTGTGATGATATGGTAAACGTAACTCTGACCGTGCCGATAGACATGAAGAAGCACATGGACGAGTTCTCGGAAATAAACTGGAGCGAGGTCGCGAGGCAGGCGATAAACAGGAAAATCCAGGAGCTGGTGCTCCTGCGCTCCATCACCTCCAAGAGCAAGCTTACGGAAAAGGACGTGGAGGAGATAGGGAGGAAGATAAAGGCCGCAATCGCAGATAAGCACAGGTAGTGCGATGCAACTGGTTGTGGACACGAACGTGCTTATCTCCGCCCTCATCGCGAGGTCAAAGACGTACGAGGCCATTGTTTTCGGAGAGCTCGGCCTTTTCGCCCCGGAACACTCGCTCGCCGAAATAGAAAAACACAAGGAAGAGCTTGCGGACAGGATGGATGTCGAGGAGGACGAGTTCGACGCCGCGTTGCGCATCATCTTGTCCCACGTGAGCGTGATTCCGCGCGAGGAATACGAGAAGTTTGAGGTGGAAGCGAAGAGAGTAAGCCCTGACCCAGACGACTTTCCCTTCTTTGCACTGGCGCTCGCAAAGAAAATCCCGTTCTGGACCAATGAAACGAGGCTGAAAAAGCAGAATGAAGTTGTTGTATACAACACCAAAGAGATACTTGAGATTATCTGGCGCTGAAGTGCATTTCTACCATGTTTTAAAGCCAATCCCACCTCATTATCAGATATGCGTTTCAAAGCGAAGGCCGACACCTCCATCCAGAAGCTGCTTCCAGAAATGGGAATCTGCTCCCAGGAGGTACTCATATTCATAGATGGAAAAATAGTTCCCGAAACCTCCACCGCGAAAAAGGGGCAGAAAGTATCTATAATCTATTTCAAGCACGGGGCGCCCCAGTCAGGGAGTGCCATCCACAAGCATAGGAAATACGAAAAATGTGAATGCGGAGGCATTCCGGCATATCATGCGCCGCACCTTGGAAGGCACTTCTGCAAAAAGCATTTTCTGGAATATTTTGAGAAAAAGGCAAAGCTGGAGATAAGGCAGAAAAAGCTCATAAAAAAAGGGGAGAAAATCGCCCTCGCCCTCTCCGGAGGCAAGGATTCCTTCTCCATGCTGCATTTCCTTTCCCACCTTAGGGAGAAATTGCCCTTCCAATTTTTCGCAATCACAATAGACGAAGGCGTGAAGGGATACCGCGAGCACACAATCAATAGGGCGAAAAAATTCTGCAAAAAACTGAAGGTAAAACACCGCATCTATACTTTTGGAAAAGAAGAAGGAGTCACCCTCGATTCCCTTGCAAAAGAGGGAAAGGCAAACTGTTCCGTATGCGCAGTCCTACGCCGCCGCCTGCTAAACTCAAAGGCAAGGAAGCTCGGCGCCTCCAAACTAATAATTGCCCACAACCTTGATGACACCGCACAAACCGTTCTCCTAAATGTAGTCCGGAACGAACCACTCAGATTCGCAAGAATGGAGGAGCCCCTGGTCCAAACCAAATCGTTCGTCCCGCGCATAAAGCCATTCGCGACCCTTTCCGAAAAGGAGGTCGCAACCTATGCATACCTCCACGGATACGATTACGGGGAAGGGGCGTGCTGCTGCCCATACGTCCATCACGCAATAAGGAGGTTCATCAGGCACCAGCTGAATCTAATGGAAGAAGCCTACCCCAGCACAAAGCTAAGGATAGCCGCCAGCGGGCACACAATCCAGGGCGCAATACGCAAAACCATCCCGAAGGAAAAACTACAAATAAACGCATGCGGGATATGCGGCGAGCCGAGCGCGGGGCATATCTGCAAGGCATGTTCGGCGCTCGCTAAGCGTTAAATATCCTCTCTTATACTTTTTTGCACATGGAGCTGTTTTTCATAGGGACCGGGGGCGGAAGGATAAACCTTCTCCGGAGGCTCCGCAGCACCGGCGGCTTCCGCATAAACGGCTCCCTTGATATCCACGTGGACCCCGGGCCCGGAGCGCTAACGGACGGGATGAGGCGCCGCCAGGACCCCCTAAAGCTGGATGCGGTGATAGTTACCCACCACCACATAGACCACTGCAACGACGCATCACTAATGATTGAAGGGATGAGCCACTTCGGATTGAAGAAAAAGGGGATACTCATAGGCTCGAAGTATGTTATAGAGGGGAATGAGAAAGGCGACAGGAGCGTGGATTTGTTCCACCAGTCCCTTTGCAGCGAGGTTTTCAGCGCGGAAGCGGGAAAGAAAAAGGAATTCATCTCAAAGAAAGGAAAGTTCTCAATAGAGTGCATGAAGGCCGTGCACGATTCTATAGATGCGTTCGGCTTCAAGCTTAAAATGGACGGGAAAACAATAGGCTACACCGCGGACACGGAGTTCTATGATGGAATGGCAGAAGCCTATTCCGGCTGCGACGTCCTCATAATAAACACCCTCAAGCCCAGGGAGGACCCTTACGAGGGGCACATGACCGCGAACGAGGCGAAGAAACTCATAAGCGGCGCAAAGCCAAAGCTCGCAATCCTCAACCACCTGGGAATGAAGATGATAATGGGGAACCCAAAGGCGATCGCCAAAGGGATAGAGGATGAAACAAAAGTAAACACGGTCGCGGCCACGGACGGGATGAGGGTCCAGCTCTAGGCATCCAGCCTGTCCATGGGCTCTTCAACATCCTTGAGGGACATCATCACTTCATAACGGAATTTGTTCGCAATCGCGGCCCTTATCCTTCCCTCGGGCTGGCCGAAGAAATGCCCCCCCGCCCTGCCCGCCTCGTAGTGGGCCTCCGCCCGTATTATCTCCTTCAGAAGCCCCGCGGCCCCGCTGGCGCCCAGCATTATTACGTTCTTTATGGGGATGGGACTCCCGACCGAAAGGTAAACCTCCTGTTCCTCCGTGGCATAAAACCCGCATTCGGGCGCCCTTATCGCAATCGGCACGAGCCTTGAGCGGACCAGCACCCCCTGCTCCTCCAGCGCCATCATGTCCTCAAAGCCCCTGTTCTCCCGCTCGTCCCTCATCATCTTTATCATGTCCCAGAAGGCCGGCAGCATGAACGTTCCCTTGAACTCCTCATCGTCTTTCCTGATGAGCCTGTTGTGGAAGCAGGGCCTTCCCCTTCCTCCCATGCTCTCCACTATGCGCCTGATTATCGTTGGGGTGTAGCTTATGTTGTACATCAGCCCGGTCCTGACCGGGAGTGAAATCAGCGCCTCGTTCTCGTATGCCCTGAGCTCGCCGGCCTCTATGTCCGGGATTGCGTCGCAAAGCCTGTTCGCGAGCCTCCTGAATTTGCCGAAATGTGGCGAATCCTCCCTGACCCTGCACGCGGGAATGTGCGCGGTGCCCGGAAAGGAAAGAAACCTTGCATTTCCCCCCATGTCAATAATGCTGTGAAATACTGTTTTTAATACATAATCACACAGACGGGCAACCAGTAAGCCCTTAAATCCTTTTCTTACCAATTCATTCTTCTATACGGTGCAACTCATGCTCCAGAAATCATTCGACAGCAAAATAGAAGAGAAGTGGCAGAGGCGCTGGCAGGAGGAGGGGACCTATTCATTCGACCCGTCCAGCGGCAAGCCGCTCTACTCATTAGATACTCCGCCGCCCTTCACGAGCGGCGAGCTCCACATGGGCCATGTATTATCATATGCATACTTCGACTTCGTGGCCCGATACAAAAGGATGAACGGCTTCAATGTGTTCTACCCGCAGGGATGGGACACGCAGGGTTTCCCAACCGAAACAAAAGTGGAGAAGAAATACGGAAAGCTCCCCTCAGTGGAATTCCGAAAAAAATGCG
>JAXDAS010000080.1:0-3112 GCA_034679605.1 Microcaldota archaeon | reverse complement strand
ACCCCCCTCCATCCGAAATGTTCCGAGTGCCCATTAGGAAAAGATTGCCCGAAAATAGGCGTCACTCGCCCACGGTGAAATCAAAGGCAGAATATTTGCTCAATTTCTTCGCTATTTCCCCCGCCTTCCCCCCGTCCGGCGCAAGTATGAGCACGCACCCTCCCCCTCCCGCACCCGTAATCTTCGCCCCCAGCGCCCCGTTCTCCAGCGCAATCCTCCTTATTTCTTCTATTATGGGCGTGGAAAGCCCGAGCTCGGCAAGCAGCGCATGATTCTCATTCATCAGCTTCCCCAGCCTCTCCGCATTTCCCTCTCCCAAGGCAGTAACCGCCTCGTCCACTAACCCATCTTCCTCCCCCATCATTTCCCCGAAAAGGGTCGGTTCCGAGCTCTTGAGGGAACTCACCTTATCGACCAATTCTTTAGTGGTCCCCTTCTTCCCGGAACTTGCAATCACAAAATAGAAACGCCCCCCCACTTTTAGGGACTCGGCCTCCATTCCCTTCTCGAAGAGCATCACCCCCCCGAAAGCGGCCAGCGTATTGTCTATCCCGGACGGATTCCCGTGGAAAACTTTTTCCCCTTCGAATGCCGCGTCAGCCGCCTCCTTCCGGGTAAGCTCCTTTCCCGCAGCCTTCCCCGCCGCCCTCGCCAGCGCCACCGAATAGGACGCGCTCCACCCCATCCCTGCGCTCGGCTGAAGCTCGCTTTCCATGGATACCTCGTAATCCGTGTTCCCGGCCACTTTTTTCAATATCCTCCAGGTGGCCTCCTTCAGCATGTCACCGCATTCGAACAAAAACCTCAACGATTCCGCCTTCCCGACCCTTACGGTGGTCTTTTTGGGTATCCCAATGGCTATCCCCCTTGCCCCGTGCACGACGAAATGCTCGCCTATGAGTATGGCTTTCCCATAGCCGGTTCCCACGCCCAGCATTGTGGAACACTCCCCTCCCCTCTCCATAGGGAAAGGAAGAACACCAAAAACTATTTAATCCTCCGCTTTTTAGCCTTAAGACATGTCAAAAGCCATCGTTCTCGTCATGGACGGCCTAGGGGACCTCCCCGACGCCAAGGGTTATACCCCCCTCTCGGCGGCTTTGAAACCCAACATGGACAGGCTTGCCGAAGATGGCGCAACTGGGCTCTTTTCCTCCATCGGAGAGGGCATGGTGCCAGGCAGCGACACCTCCCACCTGAGCATATTCGGATACGACCACTGCAAATATTATCCCGGCAGGGGTCCTTTGGAGGCTTTGGGTGCGGGATTTCCGCTCAAGGAGGGGGACATCGCCTTCCGGGCGAATTTCGCCAACGTGGATTACGGAAAGATAGCCGACAGGCGCGCGGGCAGGATCCCCACCGAAGAGGCGAGGATATTCGCAAAATACGTCCAGAAACTGAAGGTGGGCCCGAACGTGGATGCGCTGTTCCAGAGCACCGTAGAGCACCGGGGGGTGCTGGTGCTCCGCGGAAAGAAGCTGAGCCCGAAAATAACCCCCACAGACCCGCATTCCACCGGCATACTCCCCAAATCGATGCCTTTGGACCCCAAGGACAAGGACGCCAAGCGAACAGCCGAGGCCCTGAACAAGTTCACAAAAATGGCAATGCAGAAATTGGAGAAGGCGAAGGAGAACAAGCCCAAGAGGAAGCCCGTGAACGCAATAATCGCCCGGGGCGCGGGCACCTACTCCAAAATCCCCTCCATCTACGACCGCTTCGGCATAAGGGGCGCATGCGTCGCAGGGGGCGCTTTGTACAAGGGCGTAGCCTCCTACGTGGGGATGGATGTCGTGGATGTGAAAGGCGCCACCGGAACATTCGAAACCGACCTGAAGGCGAAGGGCAAGGCCGCAATCCAGGCGCTCTGGTCCCACGATTTCGTCTTCGTGCACGTGAAGGCCACCGATTCCTTCTCGCACGACGGCAATTTCGAGGGGAAGAGGAACATGATAGCGAGGGTGGACAAGGAGATGATGCCCATCCTCCTCCGCGGCAACTGCCACATACTCATCACAGGGGACCATTCGACGCCCATAAAGAGGCGCGCCCACTCCGGGGACCCGGCCCCTCTCCTCATATGGGGCCCCGACCTGCGCAAGGACGACTCCACAAAATTCGACGAGTTCGCTTGCGCGAAGGGCGGCCTTGGCCATCTGAAGGGGACGGAGTTGTTCCACAACATGCTCAACCTGATAGGGAAAGCGCCCATGGTGGGCACTTAGGAATAGAATAAATATAAAGAAAAAATAAAAGGGAATTCAGCCCTGCGTGACCTTCGATATCACGTTGGCCTTTATCTGGTGCATTATGTTCGGGTCTATGTCGTTCGCATAGCTGTACCAAACCACGAGCTTGCCCCTGAACTCCTGCCCCGAGCCGCTCTGTATGTCGTTCCCTCCCGCATCCACGCAGTCAAGCGTGGGGATGTCCTGGTCCGGCCCCCCTACCTGGAAGTCCGCGCCGGTCTGGAGATTGTAGTTCGTTGTGTACGCCTTGAGTTCTGCATCATCGGGCACCTCAGCCCCGGGCGCGCTCGTGCACAGCACCTTCTTCACTATTATGGGCTGCCCGACCTGGTTCCAGAGCTTTGCGTTCATGTGCAGGAACCCGCCCTGGTCCGCATAAAGCTGGGGCGGCGGCTCGTTGCACGTGAAGCCCGCCTGCTCGAACAGGCACACCTCCGGGGCCCTGAACGGGTTCAGGAATATGAGCGCGGCAATCACCAGCACGATGGCCAGTATCGCCCACCCATACGTCATCAGGTATTCCATGGCCGCTTGGCCTTTCATATTTTTCATCATTCACACCTCATATGAACATTGACGCGAATATCGACTCGAGAAACGAGGAAACCACGAAGTAAATCACGTACGCCATCAGCAGCATGAACGGGAAGAACTTCAGCCCCTGCGTCTTCGAGCCCGCCTGTATCACGCCCAGCAGCAGCGATGCTATCAGGCATGTGACGAATATCGTGGCTATGCTGAACCACTGGAACTCGTCAGCGGTTATCACGGGCGCGGACGGCTGTATGAACGTCATCTGCGGCACCTCCATCCCCAGCCCCCCGCTCGGAAGGTAGGAGAAGGCCATGCTCAGCACCACT
>JAXDAS010000079.1:0-2562 GCA_034679605.1 Microcaldota archaeon | reverse complement strand
ACTGGGAAATCATTCTTTTAAACCGTTAAGATGAATCATTCTCTGGTGCTTTGAATGGGAAAGAGCAAAAAGGACCTCGGCCGCATGAAAGCCAACATAAAGGCGAGGATAGCGGAGCTGGAGCCGCAGGTGCGGATGGACCCGCTGCGCAAGAAGCCGCACATCCACGAGGAACTCGCAAAACTGAAGAAGGATTTGGCGGAGTACGAATAGGGCCTCCAGGAGCGCCAATGCTCGCATTTATAAATTTTATATTCCATACCTCCCCAGTGATTTGCATGAAAGGACTTGTGTTCTTGGCGTGCCTGATGCTGCTTCTGGCGGCTCCGGCGGTGTTTGCGCAATATGGCAGCTATGACGATGACTGGTACTACGATTCCAGCTCCTCTGGGTGCTGCTGCGGCCCGACCTTCATACTCCTGGCCGGGGCAACGCTCTTCGCATATGCGCACCAGAGGAAGTGACCAACACCCTTCCGATAAACCAGCGTCTTTCTTTTTTATCCCACCAATTCCTTTTTATTCCCTGTTTCCCCATTCCAACCCATGAAAAAAGGCATCATCCTTTTGGCCCTCATGCTTCTCTGCGCCTCTTCCTTCCCATTCACAATAGACAATTATCTCACCGAGTCCACGGTCCAGCCTAATGGCGCCCTCCACGTGAAGGAAACAATCACCTTCACCATCACCGCGCAGGACCTATCCCAGATGAGCGCGGGGGAAGGCTACCGCTCCATCCGCCTCCAGGATTACGGGCAGCTTTCCAACATCCATCTCGATAGCGTAAAGGTAAATGGCGCGACCGTTGAAAGCCGCGTCCAGCAGTCGCCCGACAACCCCGAGAACGCGGAAGTGGTCTGGACCACGGTGGTCGAGGGCCAGAACATAGTAATTTTGGATTACACAATCTCCGACCGCGTCGAGCTCTACAATGATTTCGCCCGCATCTGCTACGAGCACTACGGCGCCAACTGGCCGGTCTCCGCATCCGTTTTCCAGTCCCGCATGACCCTGCCCGAGGCCTCCCGCGGAAAAGACATGCACTACCAAATCTATTCCTCCAAGCATGGGTCTTCCCATATAGAAGACCTCACAATCATAGTAGATATGACCCATGTCCCCTCCGGCAATTACATAGGCGGCTGCTACCTCTTCGCGCGGGATTCCGTCCAAACCCCGCGCACCGTAGACGCATCCGCGTTCGCAATCCTCCAGGACGAGAGGCAGTCCTACGCCAAGCAGAACCCCGTCGGCCTTCTTGACGGCGAGGGCTCCCCCGCCTGCTGCTGCCTCAGCGTATTCATATTGCTGCTCATGCTTTCCATTGTCGCGGCCTACGACGCCTACCTGAAGCCCAAAAAATACCCGGAAAATATAATGCCCCCGGACAAGGAGGAGCCCTCCGTTGTCGCAGTCCTCCTCCGCAACGAAATCCCGGAGAAGGATTTGTTCGCCTCAACCCTCATCGACCTCATAAACCGTAACATAATCGACATAATAGAATTGGAGAAGAAGCCCGGCGAAACCACGGAATTGAAGCGCGAGCGCACCATTCTTTTCCTGAAGAGGCGCCCCTCCGACCTCAAGCCCTACGAGAACGCCGTCCTTGACCTCATCTTTTCCGACAAAAAGGAGGTGGATTTGGACCAGATGGCCGAGGATTTCAAGAACGTGGACACAAAGGAGGATGCTAAAAAACTGAATGTGGAAAAAAACCTGGACCTCTACCGCTCCGAAATAAAGAAAATAATCAAGGAAAAGGGCCTCTGGAACTCCTCCCAGGGCAAGCAGGTCAGGTCAAGCCAGGCCGGCTCCATAGTTTTATGGCTGGCCATCTTCTCATTATGCGTAATCCCCTACATGTTCAGCGATGTCCCCAACCTCGGCATGGACGTCGTAATCGCCCTGCTCATCTCCGCCCCAGGCGTTTTTCTCCTCTCCATCCTGCTATACCATTACTATTCCTCCATGAAATCCGACTACCCCAAGATGTATGCAGAGGAATACGAAAAATGGGACGCCTTCCGCCGCGGCGCGCAGGCGAGCCGGCTCAAGGAATATCCGCCCGGCTCCGCAGTCATCTGGGGAGAAATCCTCACCTATGCGACCGCAATAGGCCTCGCGGACAAGGTGAAGAGGCACCTTTCCGAGCTCAACATTTTGCTCCCCCCGCGCCTTGAGAACGTGCAAAGGGTAACCCCGCACTTTCATTCCTTCTACGCCTCCGCCTTCGCGGTGAGCAACCTCTCAAAATACGGCAGCAGGCATGGCTCAACCGGAGGGTTCTCCTCCCGCTCCAGCGGAGGATGGTCCGGGGGAGGGGGCGGCGGCTTCAGCGGCGGGCACTCCGGAGGCGGCGGGTTCCGCTGATTTCTTGGGTTTATCGTCCTTTTTTCCAGCATCCACGACAGCCGTCTTCTCGATCCTCCTCACAATGTCCTCCTCGGAAATAAAGACAAAGCTCGCCCTCGCCATCCTTTCGTTGAACTCCTTTTGCTCCCTCATCTCCTTCGGAGTCTCCATTATCGCCCTCTCGGCGCCGACCCATGTGGAAATCCAGCCG
>JAXDAS010000078.1:0-7578 GCA_034679605.1 Microcaldota archaeon | reverse complement strand
GGTTTTTGTGAGCGTGCCGTATGTTACGGAGACCGCCGGCCTCGCGACGGGCGTGTCGGAGATGGATATGTTGCTGGCGCGGAAAGCCTGGTTGTCTACGCGAATGTCCGCCTCTAGCGGGTTGGAGCCGTCGTCAACGACGCTGAGGTCGAAGTTGTACAGGAGCGCCTGCAGCGTGTAGTGGGTGTCGTTCTGCACCGAGATTGCCTTCGCGATGACGCTGCCGCGGTATACGACCGAGACTTCCACGTCGTTTCTCTTGTTCACCGTGAAATATGCATATCCCTGGGAATCCGTTGTCCCCTCCATCTGGTTCGCCCGGACGGAGTTGCCCGCAAGGGGCGAGCCATATTTGTCGATGGCCCGGAGGGTGAGCGCATAGGCGTCGAACTGGAACTGCTCCTCGTTCGGGTGGTGCTGCGCGGTGATGGTCTTCGTTTTCGTGACCCCGTCGAAGGTCACGTTGATTTTTATGTCGCAGCGCACACGCGAATCGAGCTGCTCCGTGTTCTGGAGCGTGGTGTAAACCTTCCCTTCGGAATCGGTTAGCAGCGGGGCGGTGGTCACGTACCCCTTCCCGGTCGTCTGGTCCTTCTGGTATGTGAAAGTGACTACGGCGTTCTTGACCGGCCTCCACATGGCGTCGAGCACCTGAACCCCGACCGAGTCCCTGAAGCCCGCATCGCACGAGGCGGCAAAAACGCTGGGGAGAAAAACCATGAGCAGAAACAGGCCCTTGTACATATGCATCGCTCTTATTCTGAATGAAATATTAAAAAATGGTTATGGCTCGGCGGTCGTGGCGGATGTGAAGGAGGACGCCTTTTCGCCCTCCCTGAGCTTTATCACCCGGACCCCCAGCGTGTTGCGGCCCACGGTGGATATCTCCCTCACCGGGACGCGGATGAGCATCCCGCTGGCAGTGGTTATTATCGCGTCCTCATCGTCACTCACGCAGCGGAGGTTTATCACGTCCCCGTTGCGCTCCCCGGTCTTCATGTTTATAACCCCGAAGCCGCCCCTGCCCTGGAGGCGGTACTCGGAGACGAGGGTCTTCTTCCCGTACCCGTTCTCGGTTATGGTGAGGAGGAACTGCTTCTTAGTGGCTGCGGAGCTTACGACCTCGTCGCCCTTGCGCAGCTTTATGCCGCGCACCCCCGCGGCGGAACGGCCCACGTCGCGGACGTCCTGCTCGGAGAAGTGTATTGCGAACCCCTTCCTGGTCCCGAGCGCGATGTTCTGGCTTCCGTCCGTCTTGCGCACGGAGATTAGGGAGTCCCCATCGTGGAGGGTGATCGCGATTATGCCTCCCTTGCGCGGGTTGCTGAAATCGGTGGCCTGCACGCGCTTCACGGTGCCGAGCTTCGTTGCCATGAAGAAGTATTCGTTCTCGCGGAACTCGTCAACCGCGATGCAGGCGGTGACCAACTCGCCTTCCGCGCCTATGAGGTTCACTATGGGCTTGCCGTGGGAATAGCGGCCGGCCTCGGGGATCCTGTATGCCTTTAGCCAGTGGACCTTGCCCTTGTCCGTGAAGAAGAGGATGTACTTGTGGTTTGTGGTCACGAACACGTCCTCTATGGCGTCCTCCTCCACCGTCTCGGCGCCTATCTTCCCCACGCCCCCGCGGCGCTGGGCGCGGTATTCTGCGAGCGGCACGCGCTTTATGTAGCCCTTCCGGGATATCGTGACCACGACCTGCTCGTCCGGTATCAGGGACTCTATCTCCACCTCCGCCTCGCCCTCCTCAACCTGGGTGCGGCGGGGCTGGCCGTATTTCCTCCTGAGCTCCAGGGTCTCCTCCTTGATTACGTTGAGGATCTTTTTTTCGTCCGCCAGGAGCTCCTGCAGCCCGCGTATCTCCTCCTTCTTCTCCTCGTGCTCCTGCTCTATCCCGCGCCTCTCCATGCCAGTGAGCTTCTGCAGCTTCATGTCGAGGATGGCGGCGGACTGCTTTTCGGAAAGCTTGTAAACGGACGATAGCTGGAGCCGCGCCTCCTCGGCGTTCTTGGAGCCGCGTATGAGCTGGATGACAGAATCTATGTTCGCGAGCGCGACCAGAAAACCCTCTAGGATGTGGAGGCGCTCCTGCGCCTTCCTGAGGTCGAACTGGCTGCGGGCGGTTATGATCTCCTTGCGGAAGTCTATGAACTCCCTCACCATCCCGATGAGGGGAAGGGTCTTGGGCTCGCCGTCTACCAGGGCGAGGTTGAGTATCCCGAAGCTTTTCTGCAAATCGCTGAATGAATACAGGTGGTTGAGCACTATCTCGGGGTCCTCGCCACGCTTCACCTCCACGACGAGGCACATCCCGTTCTTGTCGGAGCGGTCGCTTATGTTGCTTATCCCCTCTATCCGCTTCTCCTTGACGGCGGACACTATCTGCTCGATGAGCGCGGTCTTGTTCACCTGGTAGGGAATTTCCAGTATCGTGATCTCGTTCTTCTCTATGGCCGCCTTGCCCCGGACGGTTATGATGCCGCGGCCGGTCCTGTAGGCGTTTATGATCTGGGATTTCCCGATTATGGAGCCGCCCGTTGGGAAGTCCGGACCCTGCACTATCCTGAGCACGTCCTCTTCCGTGCCCCCGTCTATAACCGAGATGATCGCGTCCGCGACCTCGTTCAGGTTGTGCGGCGGGATGTTGGTGGCCATGCCCACGGCGATCCCCGCGGAGCCGTTGAGGAGGAGGTTGGGCAGGCGGGAGGGGAGCACCAGCGGCTCCTGCAGCGTGCCGTCGAAATTCGGGGCGAACCTCACTGTTTCCTTTTCGATGTCCTTGAGCATCTCGCCCGCGAGCTCGGTCATGCGCACCTCGGTGTAACGCATCGCGGCGGGAGAGTCGCCGTCTATGGAGCCGAAGTTCCCCTGGCCGTCCACTAGGGGGGCGCGGAGCGAGAAGTCCTGCGCCATGCGCACGAGCGCGTCGTAGATCGCCATGTCGCCATGGGGGTGGTACTTACCCAAAACTTCGCCGACCACCCTCGCGCTCTTCTTGTACGGCTTGCTGTGGGTGTTGCTCAGCTCGTGCATCGCAAAGAGTATCCTCCTCTGCACGGGCTTGAGCCCGTCGCGCACGTCCGGAAGGGCACGGCTGGTTATGACGCTCATCGCATAGTCAAGGTAGGACGACTTCATGTCTTCCTCAATCGGTATGTCTGTAAGCGGCATATGGATCACACATCCAGGTTCTTCACGTACTTGGCATTCTCCTCGATGAACTTCCTGCGCGGCTCCACCGCCTCGCCCATCAGTATCGTGAACATCTCGTCCGCGAGCATGCCGTCCTCTATGGTGACGCGCTTCATTGAGCGCGTTTCGGGGTCGAGGGTGGTCTCCCAGAGCTGCTCTGGGTTCATCTCGCCGAGGCCCTTGTACCTCTGCACGGAAGCTCCCTCGCCCATCTCCTGGGCGGCCTTGGGCAGGTCCGCGTCGCTGAACGCGTAGCGGATGGACTTGCCGCGCCTCACCCCGTAGAGCGGGGGCTGCGCTATGTAGAGGTGGCCCTTCTCTATGACCGGCTTGAGGTAGCGGTAGAAGAGGGTGAGCAGGAGGGTGCGGATGTGGCTTCCGTCTACGTCCGCATCTGTCATGATGACTATTTTTCCGTAGCGGAGCCTGGAGATGTTGAACTCGTCCCCGAAGCCGGTGCCGAGGGCGGTTATGAGCGTGCGTATCTCCTCGTTCTGGAGGATTTTGTGGATGGGGGATTTCTCAACGTTCAGGATTTTCCCCTTGAGGGGAAGTATGGCCTGGAAGCGGCGGTCCCTCCCCTGCTTGGAGGAGCCCCCCGCGGAATCCCCCTCAACTATGAATATCTCGGACTTGGCAGGGTCCTTCTCTATGCAGTCCGCGAGCTTGCCAGGAAGGACGGAGCCGTCGAAGATGCCTTTCCTGCGGATGAGCTCCTTCGCCTTCTGCGCGGCTTCCCGGGCCCGCATGGACTTGATTACCTTCTCCATTACGCTCCGGGCGTCGGAGGGGTTCTCCGCAAGGAAGCGCGAGAAGCTGTCGTAGACTATGCTGCTGACTATCCCCTTGACCTCGCTGTTGCCCAGCTTTGTCTTGGTCTGGCCCTCGAACTGGGGCTCGGGGACCTTCACGCTCACGACCGCTGTGAGGCCCTCCGCGGTGTCGTCACCGGAGATTGCCTCCTCCCCCTTCAGGAGCTTGTGCTCCTTTATGTACTCGTTCACCGCGCGGGTGACCGCGGTGCGGAAGCCGACCATATGGGTGCCGCCCTCTATGGTCGCGATGTCGTTGGCGAACGTGTGGATGAGGGGGATGTAGCTCTGCGTGTATTGCAGCGAGTACTCCACCTCCACTTCGCCCTCCTTCTTCTTGTAGGAATACGGCTCGTGGGCCTTCTCGCGCGAGCGGTTGAGGTATTTGACGAACTCGGCCAGGCCGCCGTCGTATTTGAACTCCTCCTCCCTGTTGATGCGCTCGTCCCTGAGCAGGATGCGCACCCCGGAGTTGAGGAAAGCGAGCTCGCGGAGCCTTTCGCGCAGGTATTCGAACTCGAATTCTCCGGTGAATATGGACATGTCGGGATGAAAGCGGATGATTGTGCCCCTGTATTCCGTTGCGCCGAGCTCCTCCACCTTTGTCTGGGGGATGCCGCGCGCGTATTTTTGGAGATAGGTCTTGCCGTTCCGGTGCACCTCTATTTCCATTTTATCGCTCAGCGCGTTCACCACGGAAAGACCGACACCGTGGAGGCCGCCGCTCACCTGGTACGCCTTCTTCTCGAACTTTCCGCCTGCGTGCAGGACCGTGGAGACCAGCTCCATGGCGGACTTGCCGGTCTTGGAGTGCGTTTCGGTCGGGATGCCCCTGCCGTCGTCGCGGATGGACGCGGAGCCGTCGGGCTTGAGGGTCACCTCTATGTTCCTGCAGTAGCCCGCAAGCGCCTCGTCTATTGAGTTGTCCACTATCTCGAATATGAGGTGGTGGAGGCCGCGCTTCGCCGTGTCGCCTATGTACATGGCGGGGCGGCGCCTGACGCCCTCGAGCCCTTCTAGTACCTTTATGCTTTCAGCGCCGTACTCTTCCATCGAATCAACCTGGTTCAGTTATCCTCTTCTTCCACTCCTCGATGAGCTCCTTGAGCTTCGGGCGCTCTGCGAACAGGAGCGTGGTGGAGCTGCCGTCCGGCAGGCATACCGCGGCGTTCTTCTTTCCCATTATCACGAATCGCCTCATCTCATCGTCCCCGAATTTCTTTGAGATGGCCTTTGTGTAGCCTATCAGCTTGAGGAAAAGGACCGAGCCGGCGGTGGCGTTTCCCTTCGAAAAAGAATTGGAGAGGGCCTTGTTGCCCTGCATCACAATTGAAGTCTGCAGGAGGCCGGAGCGCTTCATGTCGGCCAGGGTGGTGGAGATCAGGTTCTCCATTGAGACCTTCCTGCGCTTTATGCGGTTCTCCTCGAGAACGAGCGCCCTTCCGCGGTGCTCGCTGATGAACTTGCTCACCGCCCACTCCCTCCACTGCATAGGTATGGAGACGAGGCTCTCAACCGAAACCTCCTCGCTCTGGTCCAGCGCCTTCTCTATCTCGGAGTTCCAGACCGGCCAGCTCTCCTCCATTATGCGGACCTTCTGCTCGAGGCCCTTGTCCATCGCCTCTATCCTCTCCATGTGGAAGTCTATGAGGCTCCTGGCGGTGTTCTGCTTGCCCATCTCTATGAGCTGCTCCAGGCGCTCGGTGGGGATGGCTATGAGGGTCGCGTATTCCTCCTTCACGTCCATGCCCACGCGGGAGAGGGTCTCGACGCGGGACCTGAGGTTGCCGGTGATTACCTTGAGCCTGGCCATGGCGTTGAGGTTCTCCTCCTTTGTTGCGCCCTTCGCGTGGTAATATGCCTCGCCGAAAATGAGGCCCTTCAGGCGGTCCTCTGCCACCAGGTAGATTGTGTAGGCGCCGAAAACGAACATCAGGGACGTTATTGAGCCGAGGATGTCGGAGGTGAGGCGCACCTGTATCGTCGCGAGTTCGAAATCTCCGGCCTGCGCCGGGCGTATGTATAGGGCGCCGAGCAGGAAGCAGAGGGTTATGAGTATTGCACCCATGCCCACGTAGTTCTTCCAGTCGGCTATCGGCGGGCCCATCTCCTCGCTCACGTACTCCATTATGACCTTACGGTCTATGTAGCCTCGGAGCGCATAGTAGAGCACTGATGCTAGGAAGACGGCGAAGAGAAGCACGTAGAGGAGGAATGCCGCGGCCGCGCCCAGCGCCGCGTAATATCCGACCCCGAGCGAGTATAAGGCATAGAAGATGGACTTGGAGATTGAAAGGAATAGGGTTATGGCCGGGTTGGAGGCGAAGGCGTCGAATACGCCGAGGAATTTTATGTTCCTCTCGTTCACCGAGGGGTTGCTCCAGCGTGACATGGACGTCTCCTCCGGGCTGTCGGGGGAAGTGAAGTCGTATGTGAGTACCTTGCGCTGGGCGTTCAGCTCAACATTCTCCCAGCCGAGCTTTAGCGGGACCCGCTGGTAGATTGTGCCGTCTATGTCAACGGACAGCTCGTCTATGGTGAGTATTATGGGCGGAGTGTCCTGGATGAATAGGAATATGTGCGCGTCCTCGTTCCCCCCGGTTACCACCTCCGCGACACGGTAGCGGTAGCGGTCCGCGTCTATCTGGACGCTGCCCACCTTGCCCGCGGCCTCCCTAAGCCTGTTGAGGCGCAGGTCAAGGGGGGCGCAGAGGTTGTATGTGCGGGAGTTGAAGATGTTGTTGTAGGAGAGGTCGCTTGAGAGCGCCATGAGGCGGACCACCTTCCGCATGTACTGTTCCTTCTCGGCCTGGGACGGGAGCGTCTGCGTGTTCAGTAGTTCGGCGGTTATGCGGTCCATCTCCGAGCTCTTGTCCTTGAAGTCGAGGAGCTCCCTGCCGAAGGATTCGCCCGCAGACTTTTCCGCGGCCTTGCAGTAGTCGGAGCGGCAGTTCTGCACGCAGGAGGC
Organism: Microcaldota archaeon; assembly: GCA_034679605.1. Classification (GTDB taxonomy): domain Archaea; phylum Micrarchaeota; class Micrarchaeia; order Anstonellales; family Bilamarchaeaceae; genus CAIXOA01. Next base: position 606 of record JAXDAS010000078.1, on the reverse strand, counting down.
CTGGTCGATGCACGAGGGGAGGGATATCTGCAGGCGGGAGGTGCATGTGAGCTCGCCCTGTTTCCTTGCGGAATCGAACTCCTGGATTGCGGCCTTTGCGGCCGCGAGGTCGACGTTTTCGTTGTATGCGGAGATTACGAAAGAATAGGAGAAGGGTGCGACGGAGACGGTCCTGGCCATGCTTATGCCCGCGGGCTGGTCTATTGGAATGGAGCGGTAGGAGTAGGAAAGGACGTCGTTCACCCCGTCCGAGGTGAGGTCCATCCCGCTTATGCTCTCTATCGTTTCGTAGCCGCTCACGCTGATGGTCCTTTCCTCAACGCAGCCGAACAGCAAGAATGCTAGGAAAAGGGCTAGGATTAACTGCTTCCTCATGGCTAGCTATTATATAAACAGGGTTATAAACCTTCCCTTCGGTTTATCGACGTAAAAGTGCATGGAAAAATAAGGTATGGATTTTTTAAGAGAAAAGTAGATGGTGAGGGGCATAAAATGGGTGCAATGATGGGCTCTGGAAACATGGGAAAAACGCTTGAAAATGCGCTGAAAAGGATTGTTCCCGCGGAAAAAGAGAGGCTGGAGGTGGAGGGGATTGCGCGGGAGGTG
>JAXDAS010000077.1:0-2615 GCA_034679605.1 Microcaldota archaeon | reverse complement strand
AAACAAGGTTTAAAATTGCACCTTCCAGCCTATCTGTTGCGCAACCTCGCCCTCGCCTCTTCCCGCACCTCCGCATAAGGAGAGTTCCCAGCAATCTCTTCCAGCTTTCCCCTCAACTCATGCACCTCGGAATTTCGCAGCCTCCCAACCGCCCGCGCAACATACTCCTCCTTCGGCTGCACGGCCATCCCCATCCTCGCCACATACGTCTCCACCGCTTTTCTCGGATTAACAATCGACATTATGTCGAAGTAATCCTTCACCTCAAACCTATCCGAATTAGCCCCCAATTCCCTCAAATCCGTCGCCGCCACCCTGCACAATATGGCCAGCGCCCACTCGTCCCCCTTCAGCGCAAGCTCCCTCATGTCCGCCATCGCGCCCGTCGGCACCTTCGCCCTCTCCCGCGCCTCGGTAATCCTGCGCGGCCTCCCAACAGTGCTCTTCCTGGGCCTCGCATCCGGCTGGACCGCCCGCATCGCTTCCCCTGCCCGCTCCTTTTCAGCCATCCTTTCCACCGCCTTTATTCCCCGATTACCTTTACCAGCACCCTCTTATCCCGCATCCCGTCGAATTCGCAATAGAATACCTGCTCCCATGGCCCGAAATCCAATTTTCCGTTAGTCACCGGGAGCACGACCTGGTGCGCCATGAGTTGCCTCCATATGTGCGCCGCGGCGTTGTCTTCCCCCACATTGTGCCGGTACTTTCCCTTATACGGCACAAGCCTCTCCAGGCTGTCTATGAAATCCTGTATGAGCCCGGGCTCGTCGTCGTTCACAATTACCGCCGCGGTTATGTGCATGGGGTTCACCAGCACGAACCCCTCCCTTATCCCGCTCTCGTGCACAATCCTGCGCACATCCTCGGTTATCCTAAGGAACTCTATCTTCCTTCTGGTGCAAACCCTTACATATTCGGTCTTCGCCTTCATATCCCAGTTTTCAATCCAAATCCTTTTTAACACGTCCAACCATAATCCCGAAGCATGGAACAGCACCTTCACGATGACCACTGCGAAAGGCGGCCGGAGGCTCATCGTCGCATGCCCCGGGATGCGCCCGCCGGAGCTCGCGCCCCCAGGGCCGCGATTTTCTTCGCCGCGTTCCTGCACGCGTGCTCCATGTTCTCGCAGCAGGAGCCGTCCGCACCCGCGCGCACGGCCCGCATCTCTTCCGAGGAGGGCAGCGTGGGGCGGTGGCTGTTCAGGAGGTCCGGCGATTCCTTATGCAGGTTCGAAAACACCGAGCTCAACACCTCAGTGCTCGTGGGCGGTTCCGCGGTGGTGGTGCGGCGCTATTCCCTTTCCCAGGAGAGGGAGGTTGTGAGCAGCTTCCCCCTCGGGGAGATAAGCCCGGGCTCGCTCGGCGCCTCCCCTCTCGGGGACTCCCTCCTAATAACAGTGCAGAACAATTTCGGCAAGGTGTTCCAGATAACCGTCCCGCCCGGCGGGGAGAACCCCGAGGTGCGCACCTTCGTCCGCGCCCCCTGAGCCCGGAAAGCCTTTTAATCCTCATCCAAGTAGCAGGACGCAGGTGTAAGCATGCAAAGGGTAACCCTGACTCACATAGGCGCGCTTTCCCTGGGGAAGCTGCTCGCGATCTGGTCTTTCGTCCTCGGCCTCATCATGTACATCATCTACATGGTGCTGATGCTGATAATGTCCCTGCTGGGAGTGCTCTCCGGGGACCAGAACGCCCTCGCGGGCGGCATAATCGCCTTCATAATCTCCGCGGTGATGGGCTTCATCGGCCTCTTCGTCTACGCGATAGGGATGTTCATATTCGGCGCCCTTGCCGCGACAGTCTACAACATCGTCCTCGCGGTGGGCGGAGGAATAGACCTGGACTTCAAGGAAAGGACAATGTAATTAGTTTTTTCTTATTTTTAGTTTTCTTTTTGCTCAGCACAAGCGCTAACCAGAGGCAAACGCCCCGGATCGGGCTCGAACCGACGGCCTCCTGCTTAACAGGCAGGCGCTCTACCAACTGAGCTACCGAGGCTGTCAAAAACGCGGAGGGAGCGCCCTCCCCATTTTTAGACGTCATTCTGACCCTCCCCCACTTCACTTGGAAACTCTTCGCTCGCGCCCCTTGCGCACCCATCGTTGAGGGAAAGTGGAATAATTCTACCCCTGTTCTTTTTATAAAACTATTCACGCCTCCTCGCAAAAAGAATAGCCGCAGTTCGGGCACTCCCTGCACCCTTCCCGGTGTATTATCCGGAAGCCGCACACCGGGCAAACCACTCCGCCTTCCTCGTCCGCCACGGATAAACTCCCGCCCCCTTGTTTTAAATTCTTCCGGTAGAAATTCCATCCGGTGTCTCTTCACCTCATGGCCGCCCGTGTGTTTGATGATTATGCAGAGGCCCGGGGTGCGGAGATGCGACCATGAGGTGAACTTATGAGTAGGAATCCGAAGACCGGAGAGGAGGCGTTGTCCCTCCTTTTGGAAGGCAACAGGAGGTTCATGGCGGGCAGGCTCACCCAGTACGATTTGGTGAAGCGCAGGAAGGAGCTCGCCGCGGGCCAGCATCCCTTCGCGACAGTCGTCTGCTGCTCTGACTCCCGAATTGACCCGGTGAAGATGTTCGACGCCGACCTGGGCGAGGTA
>JAXDAS010000076.1:0-6337 GCA_034679605.1 Microcaldota archaeon | reverse complement strand
GAGGGCAGGCAGCTCGTGCTCGTGCTTGACGAAATCGACATGGCGAAGAACATAGACGAGCTGATATACACCCTCACAAGGGCGAACGACGAGCTGGAGAAGGGCGGCGTCTCGCTCATCGGCATCTCAAACCGCCTCCGCTTCAAGGAGGAGCTGGACCCGAGGAGCAAGAGCAGCCTGTACGAGCGGGAGATGCTTTTCCCCGCATACACTGCCCCGCAGCTGCAGAAGATACTGCAGCAGCGCGCGGAGATGGCGTTCAAGGAGGGCGCGATAAGCGCGGGCGCCATAAACCTCGCGAGCGCCTTCACCGCGCAGGATTCCGGGGACGCCAGGTACGCGCTCAAGCTGCTCTCCCGCGCTGCCGAGCTCGCCGAGGAGAGGGGCCTCCCCAGGATTTCCGACTCCGAGGTGAAGGAGGCGCGGGACGTGGTGGAGACGGACCTCGTGAAGGAGGCGGTGGACAAGCTGCCCGAGCACCACCAGCTGGTCCTTTACGCCATCGCGAGGCTCACGCTTTCAGGCAGCAGGTATGCGAGGTTCGAGGAGGGCAAGGACGGCTATCTCTTCTCCGGGGACGTTTACGAGGATTACGCCGAGCTGTGCTCCAAGCTCAGGAAGGCCGCGAAGACCGCGCGCTCCTACAGGAGCTACCTCGGGGACCTGGAGATGCTTGGACTCGTGACCACAGTGGAGAGCGGGAAGGGCATAAGGGGGCACACGAAGCTCATAAAGCTGGGCCACACCCCCCAGGAGACCGTCTCCATGATGAAGCAGAAGTTTGGTGAGTAGGTTGGACGAGCTTGATTTCATATGCCAGGCGGGCGCGTTGCGCAGGGTGGAGCGCTCTGGCTGGAAGACTATAGGGATAAGCCCGGAGAGCGTCTCCGAGCATTCCTACCGCGCAGCGGTGATAGCATACGTGCTCGCGAAAAAGGAGGGCGTGGACCCGGGGAAGGCTTCCCTCGCCGCGCTCTTCCACGACCTGCACGAGGTGCGCACAAACGACATCCACATAGTCGGCAAGAAATACCTGAAAATAGACGAAAAAAAGGCGCGGGAGGACACCTTCGCGCCCTTCCCGGAACTACTTTCGCTCCTGAAGGACGAAAAAATAATGCGCATAGCCGATGACGCGGACCGCCTCGAACTGATATTCCAGGCGAAGGAGTACAAGGACCTCGGGAACAGATACGTGGAGCAGTGGATAGAGAGGGCCTCCGCGCTTTTGAAAACGGACTCCGCCAAGAGGATGGCGAAGGAGGCCATCAGGAGGGACGCCTTCAAATGGCTTTTCGAGGCGAGAAAATGAGGAAGCTCCTGGCCATGGCCGCGCTTTTCCTTCTTTTTTCCGGATGCATAACCCTCCCCGGGGGGACGAACTGCGGGAGCAAGCAGGACCAGGACGAGAGGGACCGGTGCTATTCCGACGCCGCGGTGGCCGCGGCCATAGTGAAAATCGACAAGGGGGACGCCCTAGCGATGTGCAACAACGTGGAGAGGAGCTCCTCGCCCTTCGGCTCGGAAAGGGACCTCTGCTACATGCGCGTCGCGGAGATATTCAAGGACGCGTCCATATGCAACAACGTGGAGGCGTCCGGGCTCACCAAGAGCCTCTGCATAAGCAAGGCAACGCCGGTCCGCTCCACATCGGTCTGCGCCACCCTGTTTATTCTCCCGGCGCTTTCCGCCCTCGCGCTTTCGGCTTTTTACACGAGACGCTAAAGCTCCAGCACTTCCCCGTTCTTCGGCGCATAAACCTCGTATCCCATCGCCTGCAGCTCGTCCTGGAACTCCCCTATCCTGTCCCCGTGGTTCAGCACGATCTTTTCAGGGGAGGCCTTCTTTATGTATTCCAGGAGGTCGCTCCTGCCCGCGTGCGCGGAGAAATCGTAATACGACCAGGGGAGGTCCACCTCCAGCAGGTTCCCATCCAGGATGATCTTGTTCTCGTTCATCATCCTCCACCCGTTGGTCCCCTCCACATTATACCCGGTGAATATCATCTTCGACTGCGGAAGCATGTTGAGGAGATAGCCGAGCGCGGGCCCGCCCTGCAGCATCCCCGCCGTGCTTATTATCACCGAGGGCATGGAGGTTGCGTCCTTCCTGTCGCGCACGTCCCCCACGAAGACAACGCTCTCCGCGTCCTTTGAGAAGCCATCTGCGTCCCTCATGTAACCGCCGTATTTCGTGTACAGCTTCGAGACCGCCTTCCCCATCCCGTCAACGAACACGGGCACGTCCGGCATCAGCGAGCGCACAATGGAAATCAGTTCCTGCGTCCTGCCCACAGCGAACGCCGGGAATAGCACGTTCCCCCCGTTCTCTATTATCCCCCGCATCTCCTCCCTCAGCTTTTTTTCGAGCGGCGCACGCGGCGGGTGCTCCCTCGAATGGTAGGTGGTCTCTATGAGAAGGACCTCCGCGTCCTTTATGGGCTTCGCGCCCTTGTGCATCCTCATCTCATCCAGCTTGAAGTCTCCCGTGTATACGAACCTCCTCTTCCCCCACTCCGCCTCCACCATCCCGGCGCCGAGTATGTGCCCCGCGTCATGCAGTGTGCACTGGGTTTTGCCCAGGTGGATCCTCTGCCCGTATTTCACGGGCACGAACTTCTTCTGCGCCCGCGCGATGTCCGCCTCCGTATACGGGCTCTCCTCGCCCATTATCTTCATGCTGTCCGGCCAGAGCAAATTAGTGATTTCCGCAGTGGGAGCAGTACCGTACCAATTGGTGCGCTCGTGCGTGAACAGGTCCGGCAAAAATCCCGAGTGGTCGAAGTGCGCATGGCTCAGTATCATCCCGTCCAGGGGGCCCTGGTACTGCTCGGGAAACATGTCCCTCTTCCCCCCGGGCTCGTAAATCTTGAGCCCGCAGTCCAGCATCACCTTCACATCCGTCTCGAGCACGAAGCAGCTCCTGCCCACTTCCCTGCACGCCCCAAGGCACTGAAGACGCATCTTTTCCATAAGCTCTCCTCTTCCGCTTGCGCGGAGTGCATTTAAAAATTTTCTATTGGATGCCTAACCCATGCCCGCACGGATTCCCGAATTCGCCCTTCTCGAGAAATACGGGATTGAGCTCATCCCATACGGAATCGCAAAGGACGAGAAGGAGGCTGCGAAAATAGCGAAGAGGCTCGGCTATCCGGTCGCGCTCAAGATAATTTCTTCCGAAATCATCCACAAGACGGATTACCATGCGGTAAAAGTAGGGCTGAAGAACGAGGAGCGCATGCTCGCGGCATACGAGGACATAATGGAGAACGTCAAGGGACACAAGATTTCCGGGATGCTCGTGCAGAGGATGGCCCGCAAGGGCCTTGAACTAATCATAGGGGGAAAGAAGGACCCCCAGTTCGGCCACATGGTGGTTTTGGGCCTGGGCGGCGTTTACGTTGAGGTTTTCCGCGACGTCTCCGCGCGCATCTGCCCCATCCAGAGGCAGGACGTGAAGGAGATGCTTCTGGAATTGCGCTCCAATCCCCTCATAATGGGCGTGCGCGGGATGAAGCCGATAGATTTGGACGCGCTCGAGCTTCTGATGGTGAAGGTTTGCAGGATGATGGTGGAGGAGGACGTCCTTGAGATGGATTTGAACCCCGTGATTTTTGATGAGGACGGGTACGATATCGTGGATGTAAGGATGAAGCGCGGGGATGAAGGAAAAAAGAGGGATTAGCATGCGGGAAGACGTAAAAAACCTGAAGTATGTTTTCGAGCCCTCCTCAATTGCGGTAATAGGTGCGTCTCCCACCACCGGCAAACTTGGAAACGTCGTCCTGAAAAACATCCTTGACAGCAATTTCGAGGGGAAGGTCTATCCTGTTAATCCAAAATATCCGAACGTGCTCGGGTTGAAGTGCGCCCCGGACGTGCGTTCGATAGAAGGGAAGCCGGACCTCGCCATTTTCGCCATCCCCGCGGAGCTCATCCCGGACGTGATGGAGCAGTGCGGAAAGAAGGGGGTGAAGGGCGCCATAGTCCTCTCCGCCGGCTTCGGGGAAATCGGCAGGAAGGATTTGGACCACAAGCTCGCAACAATAGTGAGGAAATACAAAATCGCGCTCATAGGGCCGAACTGCCTCGGGGCGCTTAATCCCGCGAAGCGCGTGGACACACTGTTCTTCCCGTTCTACAAATTGGGCCGCCCGCGCATAGGAGACATCTCCTTTGTAACGCAGAGCGGGGCGGTGGGCAGCTGCATAGTGGACATGGCGGCATATTTCGGCATCGGCTTTGCAAAGTTCGTCTCCTATGGGAACGGCCTCACCCTGGACGAGGCGGACATCATAGAGTATTTCGGCTCGGACGAGCACACGAAGCAGATTTTGCTGTATTTGGAGGGCACAAAGGACGGGAAGAAGCTCCTGGAAATCACAAAAAAAGTGAACAAGAAGAAGCCAATCATCGTTCTCAAGGCGGGGAAGGGCGCGGGCGCCTCCAAGGCGGCGATGTCCCACACAGGGAACCTTGCCGGGAATTATACTGCTTACCAGGCCGCCTTCCGCCAGGCGAAGGCGATAGAGGTGAATTCCCTCGCGGAGCTCTTCCACGCGGTCAATGCTTTCAGCCAGCCCTTTCCAAAAGGGAACAGGGTTGCGGTCCTCACGGACGGCGGGGGCTTGGGAGTCCTCACCGCGGACGCGCTTGAAGCGGAAAGCATGAGGCTTGCGGAACTCTCCCCGGCCACGGTAAAAGTAATCAAATCCATCCTTCCCCCCTACGGGAACGTGGGCAACCCGATAGACATAATAGCGGATTCCGGCCCCGAGCAGTACCGGAAGGCATTGGATGCCCTTATTGCGGACGACGGGGTAGATACAATAATAGTAATCGTATTGTTCCAGGCGCCCGCCCTGGACTCCAGCATCCTGGACATCATTGTGAGCGCAGCGGACCAGAAGAAGAAGCCCATCTTCACCGTCGCGGTGGGTGGAGACTACACGAACGAGAGCAGAAAGGTATTGGACAGGTACGGGGTCCCTTCCTACGATTCACCGGATTTCGCTGTAAAAGCATTGAAGAGGTTCACGGATTACGGGCTACTTCTTTCTAAGAAGAAGAAATAGGTGGTCCATCTCATAGGGCTCAAGCGATATTCTTTCCACAATCTCAAAAGCCCCTTCCAATTCCTTTTCCACCCTCTTGTAAATCTCTTCCGGCTTCTTCGTCACATCTATGCTCTGGGACTTTATCGCAATCATCCCGTACCCGCCCTTCTTCAAAAAGCGCGAGTTCTTCACCATCATCTCCGCCTGCTCTGGGTGCGCCACATCCTCGAAAATGACATCCACATCCCCTATTTCCTCATACTCCTGCGGCTTCCCCGCATCACCGAGTATGGGGATCACATTGTGCCTCACCTCGCACAATTGGATGAGGGATTTCATTGAATGCGCGGATATCTCCACCGCATAGACTTCCCCCTTCTCGCCAACAATGTCCGAAACATGCGAAGTCGTCGTCCCGGTGGCCGCGCCCAAATACAGGACCTTCGTCCCCGGCTTTATCGGCATTGTTTTCAATCCGTTCCTTATCGCGGCCCCGAGCTTGCTCCTATAAGGGTTCCATGAGCGGTATTCCTTCCCCTCTATTTTGAACGTGTCCTCTCCGTAGGCCTTCTTTCCCGGAACGAGGTTAAGGGTGAGGAGCTTCCCCTTCTGCTCGAAAACCCCCTTAAAGAGTTCGATCACGGTCTCACACACTCCCCTTCCGAGCATTCGCACCGTATCTCAAGCCTGTGTATCTCCTGGTCCTGGCAATGATATTCATAAAGGAGCGCCGGGGACGCGCACCTGTCCGTCACGCGCTCCATCACCGCGGTGCTCACGGTCATCTTTGTTTCCCCCCTCCTGTACTTGTCGTCCTGCTCGTTGGACTCTATGCAGAAGCCCTCCTTCCTGTGCACGCATTGCGCATCCAGGCAGTTCCATCCGCACCTCACTATGTCCTCCTCGACCACGCCGCCCCTGCATGAATAGATTTTCAGGTCCGAGCCTACGCAGTCGTTCGTGTAGGTTCCGTACACCCCTTCCAGCTCGCCCTTCGCATAACCTGCGTACTCCTCGCACCCCTGCACCTGGGATATGACCTCGGTAACGGGGTTCTGGGCCTGGGGATAGGACATCCCCCCGGTGTAGCCGGAAGTGCCGGCCTGCTGGGCCCCGCCCTGAGCGCCGCCGGACTGCTGCCATGGCATGGCGCAGCCCGCCAGGAAAAGAAATCCCAAAACCAATGCGAAGACGATGGGTTTCAGGGGTAATTATTCTTCCTTTAAGCAATTAAAATAAGATGGTTCGGGCTCGAGGGGATTTGAACCCCCGACCACCTGG
>JAXDAS010000075.1:0-3974 GCA_034679605.1 Microcaldota archaeon | reverse complement strand
ACCCCTATGAGGGCCGCGCCCAGCAAGGACATCACAAAGCCGAGGATGCTTACCGCGCCGGAGGTGCCTGGCTTTACCCTCTTGAATCCGTCAAGGGAAAGGGGCTCCCCTGAGAGGACTCCTAATTCTGAAGCGAATTTGTCCGAGGTCACGGCCGCAATGGAGGCGATGTAGGGAAGCGGTCCGACATAAACGGAGAGGCCGGCGCATATTGCCGGGACCAGGCCGTTGGACATCACGTTCTCCCAGCTCCGGTCGTGCTCGTAGATGCCCATGTCCTTCTTCTCGTAATATCCGTATTTGGTCACTAAGATGGCGAGCATGAGAAAGAAGAGCATCATCGCGAGGTAGGGGGCCCCTCCGAAGATGAATACCACTGCCCCGAAAAGGATCGCAAGGGTGAGCCCCGGCTTGTCCAGCATCGCCACCATTTCATTCCACCTTTATTGTGGTTCCCTCTATAGAGAACCTCCTCTTGAGGAATTTCTCTATTATATTTATAGAGGTTGCTGTGTGGCTGGAAACTCTAGATGTATTATAGGAGGTTTTCCCGGCCATTGCTGCGTAGATGAGGAGCTGGTCGGCAAGGCGGTGGTCGACGTCCACATCCCCTTCCTCCCTTATTCCGTTGAAGCATTCCTCCCCCACTCTTTCTGAAGGCTTTCCCCTTTCCCCCATCACCTGGAAGCCCACGAATCCGCGGTAGGCGAGAACGGAGTTGCCCTGGTCGTTGCACTTTTCTTCCCTTACATATACTTTCATGTCATTATGGTAGAAGATTTTCTTCTCACGGATTGCGATTTGCATCGGGAGATTTGCAAGAGAAATTATTACCTGCGTTTTTTGGAAGGGAACGCGGGCCCAGTAGTCGGTGGGGTTGGGCTTGGACGGCTTCACGCGGATGCGAATTTCGCCGCCTCCGGAGGGGTAATAGCCGGCGCGGAACATTTCCGCCTCTACGGAACAGCCCATGGAATTTATGGCGGGAAGGAATACGCGCTCAAAATAGTCATAAGAAGGGGCCTTGGGGTTGTGGGTGCCTCCTATGATTTTTACTTCAGAGGGTTTTGAAGCGGAAAGGAGCAAGGGAAGGATGGTTTGGGCTACCAAAATGGAGGAGCCGGCGGTGCCTATGTTGAAGTCATATTTTCCCCCTATTATGCCGGAGGGGGTGTAGGAAAGTTCTTTGGAATCCTCTTCCGCCCCTTCTAATCTGCCGCGGGCGATGGAGCGGACGGCTTTTGCGGCGGCTAGGTGCTGGGGGCGGAGGCCGGGCTTGTCCCTTTTGGCGCGGATGTTGAAGATTCGGACCGGGGTATTGGTTAAAGCGGAAAGGGAAAGAGCTGTCCGCACGCATTGCCCACCTCCTTCTCCACTACCGCCGTCTATTTCTATCAAATGAGCACCTTCAGGAAATTTGTATTGCAGAATTAAAAAGCACAACCTTTTTAAACACTAAAAACCATATTAAATAACTATGTTCATGCAGATAAACCTCTCCCAGAAGGGCTGCGCCCAGACTAAGGTTCGGGAGCCCCTGGTGGAGAGACCAAGAGAAAAAAGAGAAATGCCGGATTGGCTGAAGGTCCTCCTTGTCAGGAACAGCTGCTACTCAATAAATTTCGGGAAGGCTGCAGAGGATGCCGGCATGAGGGCGAGGTTCCCGGAAATGCACTGCAACTGGGAAATGGAGGAGTGGCTTGCTCTTGGTGGCAGGCCAAACAAGAGGGAAATAATAGGGGAGGCAAGCGACGAACAGATACTTGACTGGCTAAAAAAGGGCATTATTGGGATACGCCACAACAAGTGGGGCAGGAAAAGCGTAAGGAAACACGCGGTCATTGGGCTCGTTAATGCCTTAGGGAAAGAGCGTGACATTGGGACGGATGACTTCAATAATAACGGGCTTAGATCGCTACTCGCGGGCTATTACAGAGGTTCGCCGTATGAAGCCTTGAAAGATGCGGGCTGTGATGTGAAGCCTTGGGAGATGGCGAAGGCCCCATTCGGGACCTATGATGATAAAGAAGCCAGGGTAGAAGCGGTAAAATGGCTTGTGGAAAAGCTTGGTAAGAGCCCGCGGGACATCACCACGGTTGATTTCTATGACAACGGGCTAAGAACGCTGCTGAACAAGCGCTACAATGGTTCTCCTTATGAAGTGCTGAAAGATGCAGGGATGGTTACGGAAGCGGATGAGGAGTATATGAGGTCTAGCCATCACATGCATAAGGGAAGGGTGAATGGAAAACCAGAAACCGAGATGCCTAGCACTCCTTCTGAGGGAGTAGAGAATTAGGCCAGCGCACGGATGCGCTGGCTGGCAAGGCGACCAGTTTCCTCCCCAAAATACGCAACCTACTCTTAGGAAGTAGCATATATATAAATCTTTTGGGGGTGTGTGTAGAGGAATACAGACGTGGAATTGCCGTCTTTTCCTTTAAAAAAGTATGCGAACAAAGGAAAACCCATGATAGAGATTAATCATGATAAATGCATACAGTGCGTGGGCTGCGCGTCGGTCTGCCCGAAGCTGGCGATAGAGCTGGTGGGGCTGAGGATGAAGACCTATCCGGAGAAATGCATCAACTGCAAGGCGTGCATACGGGTTTGCCCGGCAAACTGCATAAAATTGGTGGAGGAGAAACCGGGAACTGGAAACCCGGAACCCAAGAGGTGAGCATGTGGCCGACTATGATTATGATATCATTATAATAGGCGGGGGGCCCGCAGGGGCGACAATGGCCAGGGTTGCGGCGCAGAACGGGCAGAGCGTAATGATTTATGATAAGAGAAAAGAATTGGGCGAGCCGGTGAGATGTGGGGAGGGGCTCGGGCAGAGGGAGGTATTCGCGCAGGGGATGGATTTGCCCAGGTGGTGCTTCTCAACGGAGATACACGGAGCGAAGGTTATTGCGCCCAATGGGAAGAGCATAGTTTGGAAGGACGAGAATACGAAGGGATGGGTGCTCGAACGAAAGATATTCGACAAGTGGCTGGTTGAGCTGGCTGTGGAGAAGGGGGCAAAGGTCAAGACTTATCATAGGGTTACGGATTTGGTGAAGAAGGATGGGAAAATAGACGGGGTAATGGTATCCAAGTGGGGAGGGGAGCCTTATGAGGTCAGGGCTCCGCTGGTGGTTTCGGCTGAGGGGATGGAGGCGATTGTGGCGAGGAAGGCGGGGCTGAAGGCGGCCGCCACGCTCTATGATGTGGATACGTGCTACCAGTATGAGATGAAGCCCTACGACCATGAGAATCTCATAGAGTTGTACTTTGGGAACGCGGTTGCGCCGAGGGGGTATGTCTGGATATTCCCGAAGGACGCAAAAAAAGCTAATGTGGGGATTGGGATAGGGGCGCACCTAACCAATGGAAAAAAGGGCGGGAATATAGACGGGGCGGACCCGAAGGTGCTTATGGATAGGTTCATAGAAAACCATCCCCAGCTGAAGGATTCGAGCGTATTGGAGGACTTTGGGGGGGTTATTTCGGTTGGAGCACCCATAGAATCCTTTGTGAAGGACGGGTTCATGTGCATAGGGACCGCGGCGAAGCAGGTGGACCCCATACACGGGGGAGGGATCGCCCTTGCGATGGAGACGGGAATAATTGCCGCGAACGTGGCGAAGAAGGCGAAGGAGAAGGGGGATTACTCGGAAAAGACGCTGAAAGAATACGAAAACATATGGAGAGGCGGGCCGGGGAAAAAGGTGGCGAAGAGGCTGCTCCTGAGAAAAGTCATGGAAGAAGTGAATGATGATGATTTGAACCACATCTTCAATACCATCACGGATGCGGATTTGCAGAAGGTAATGGAAGGGAACTTTGCGGGCCCGGTGGCGAAAGTGGTGGGCGGAAGGCCGCAGCTATTGCGTATTCTGAAGGCGCTGATTGGCTAGGTCAGGGGGTAGAAGGAAAGCTCCCCTTCCTTTGCGTAGGGCATCGCCGACCCGTCTTTGCCGCCGAGCTTC
>JAXDAS010000074.1:0-9107 GCA_034679605.1 Microcaldota archaeon | reverse complement strand
GAGGGCGAAGTCCGCGGGGTCCTCCTTGGTTTCGTCGGGTGAGATACGGGAGCCGCGCTCTATCTCGTCCATCTTCTGGCCGGAGAGCTTCCCGTAATTGCGGAATTTCCCAACGGAGAAATAGACGCCTGTTTCCGTTTCATAGGCGAGGCCGTTCCTCTGTATCGCCTGTATCATCCCTATTATCTCGGGGATGTGCTCGCTTACCTTGGGGTATACATTCGCCCTTAGAACATTGAGAAGATCGAAAAGCTCCACCGCCTCCCCCTGGAAGCGCTCCGCAAGGTCGTGGGGCGAGATTCCGGTCTCTCGGCTGCGGTTGAATATCTTGTCCTCAACATCGGTGATATTTTGTATGTGGAAGACATCGAAGCCCCTGGAAAGGAGATAGCGCTTTATGGAATCAAAAGCGACGTAGGTGCGGGCGTGGCCCACGTGGGCGTGGTCGTAGGGGGTGAGGCCGCACACATAGAGGTTCACCCTCTTCCCCTCCCCGGGCTCGAAATTCTCCTTCTTCTTTGTGAGCGTGTTGAATATGAGCATGTTGGCACCTGCGCTCCGCGCCGAGAAAGGTTTATAATGCTCATCTATTTAATGCATACAGGTGGTTTTAGATGGCTGAAGAGAAAAAGGTCGAGAAGAAAATAGCGGCTGCGGTGGCGCCCCCTCCAAAGGTGAGCGGGGACAAGGATTCAAACCTGATGGCCGCGCTGGGCTACTTGATAAACCTGGTGTTCCTGCCGTGGTCTTTCGCGATATACTTTGTCAAGAAGGAGGACAGCTTTGTGAGGTTCCACGCGATGCAGGCGGGAATCCTCTGGGTGGTCGCCTTTGTGATAGGGATAGGGCTGGCGATAATCAGCTTCCTCGCGGGAATGGTCCTCGGGCCGCTCTCCTGCGTCATAATGGTGATACAGCTGCTGTTCGGGCTTGCTTTCCTCGCGGCGGACCTGTACGGCGCGTACATGGCCTACCAGGGCACCAAATGGGAAATCCCGGCCATAGGCGGCTTCGCGAAGTCCCATTCCGGCTGAAAACTTTATTTTTTCCCCTTATTTTTCTATTTCCTTTTCCTCACTACATGAAATCGGAAAGGCCCTTCTGCTCTATCTTTTCGTCCTCGAAGACGCTCTTTATCTCCTTTTCGACGAGCTCGAGGCGCTGCTTGAGGTAGGCGGGGAGGGCGTAGTCCTCCACCATGCGCATGGACACCTTGAGGTATTTCTCTATCCCGCCCTTGTTGATGGTGAGGAGGATTTTGCCGCCGCAGCGCGAGCATTTGCCTATGAGGGGCGGGCGGCGGTAGATTTCGTTGCAGTCCACGCAGCGGAAGCTCTGCCTTGAGAATGAGCGCAGGTTTCCGTAGATGTCGGGGATGAAGTGGGAGAGGATGAGGCGCTCGGCCGCGTCCTTGGAATCCACCGCGCGGATCAGGGAGTGGAGGGCGAACTCAGCCTCGATCTTCTCTGGGATGGAGTCCAGCCTTATGTAGTTGGTGACCATGGGCCCGGTGTTGAGGGTGGTGGTGTCGAACATAAAGTTCAGGTCCCCGTATTCCTCGGGCTTTCCGAGGAGGTCCTTCACGAGCTTGAGCTTTATTTCCCCTGGGTATGTAAGCTTGTCGCAGGCCTCGTAGAACTCCAGCGGATATTTCCTCACCACCTCCATCCCGTGGACCTCGTCGTCCACCTCCAGGGGGTCTATCCTGGGGGTGAGGAGGAGCGGGGCGTCCATGGTGCCCCCCCTCTTTGTGGAGAGGTAGGAGCGGGAGAAGTTCAGGAGCGCGTCCATCAAAAGCATTATCGCGTCCTCGTCCCCGTCGCAATTCCTTCTCTTGGCGGTGTGGAAGTAGGGATGGGCGTAGCCTAGGTTTGCGTCCGTGTAGCCTATTATCCTGGACAAAACGCATGCGGAGGTGTGGGGGGAGAGACCTACCACCAGCTGGCCGAGCAGTTCCTCGTCCCTTTCTATTTTGTAATAGGGCGGGAGGCCGTAGAGGTTCACAAGGAGGTCGTCGATGAAGCGGGCTATCTTTGCCATATATTCCAGCCCGTGGCGGGAGACGAGGATGTCCTGGGGCATGAGGGCGACTACCTGGTCCCCGGAAACGATTGGCTTTCCGAGATGGTCCTTTTCGTAGCCGAGCCCCCTTATCCCCTCGGGCGTCTGGTTTATCTCGTAGATGCGGAAGTGGGTGAGGGGGGCGTTCGTGGCGTCGAACCTGCAGGTGCCGTCCTTGTACACGTACACCATGTGCCTGGCGCGCAGGAACCCCTTCTCGAGGCGCTCGGGTATCCTGTTGTCGCTGAAAAGGCCCTTCACGCCCTTGAGGTCCGGGGGGAGGAACCCGAGGTCGGACTTGACCTTCTCCATGACAGAGACTATCTCTATGGGGCGGTAGTCGTAGTTCTGGGTCTGGACGTCGCAGTGCCTCTCCTCGGCCGTGACCCTGCCGCACTTGGAACATATCCTCTCCAAAGAGGATTTCCCGCCGCAGGAATGGCAGCGGGCGGAGAAGGTGGGCTTGCCGCACTCGCCGCAGCGGAAGCGGGCGACCTCGACGTTTATTCCCCTCTCCTTTTCCCTCCCCTTCAGGGACTTGTATATTTTCATCAGGCTGCGGTTCTTGGGCGAGCCCGTTGGGAAGAGGATGTTGGGGCTCCCGGGCATTATCCTTTCCTTGGCCTTCTCGGGCCTGCCCATCCTCCCGCCTATGTATGTCGGGGATTTCCTGCGTATCGTTATGCCGGAGAGGCGGCACATGTTCTCCATAACGCCCTGGTTTGGGTCGAACGAGAAGGAGGAGGAATCTATCTTCTGGCCCATGAGCAGGCCCAGGGAGGAGAGAAGGGAGTAGCCGTCGTCACCGGAGAGGAATATTTTTCCGTCCGAAACCCTGTGCGCTATGTAAAGGTTTTCGAGCAGGGGTTTCTCCTTTTCCAGGGGAAGGACCAGTTCGCGGAGCTTGTTGCCATCCCATGCGGCCTTTCCTTTCGCCAGAAAATGCGCGAGGGAGGCTATTTCCTCTGCGGAAAGGTCGTGCCAGGGGAAGGTGTAGTCGGGGTGGAGGGGTGTGTCGTGCTTGCGGGAGAACTCGAACGCCTCGAATGCGTTGGAGAAGGAGGGGATGTTGAGCTCCCTGGACTCGATTTCGGCCTCCCACCATTCCCTGCAGTAGCCGGAGGGCATAAGCGGGTGGTTGGACTTGAGGAAGTCGCCGAAGGTGACGAGCATGTCGCCGAGGAACAGGATTTTTTCCACCTGCGGGCGGAGGGAGTCCGCCTCTTCCGCGCTTTTTACCTTCTGGACCGAGCCTCCCTTCAGTTTAACTACGGGGGGCTCTATGGAATCGCAGACGGTGACAACGCAGCCCTTCCCCGGGCGCTCCACCTTCATGTGGGTGCCGTTCGCTGGGAAGGAGTCCAGAAGGACCATCGCGGCAGGGTGGATGTTGCGGGCCATTATGCCATTGGTGCGGGAGCGGCCGTAGCGGAGGCGGAAGCCGCCCTTGGCCATAGGGTAGCTGAAGACCGGGCGGCCTGCGACCAGCCCCTCGAGGTAGGTGAGGTCCGGGCCGACCTCCACCTTGTCCTGCTTCTTCTTCACCTTTATAACATCCTGGAGCCAGTCCCAATCTAAGCCGTATTTCTTCGCCTGCTTCAGGACCTTGGGGGCCTTCTGGGCGATGCCCTCGCATATCACGAGGGGGATGCCTCCGCGTACGCGGTTGCTCTTTACCCTTTCCAAATCGCGGTGAACCGAAACCTCGACCTCCTCGGTGGGGTCCCCGTCTATGCATACGGGGCAGTTGCGCACTATTATGGAAACGTGCTCCTCGGGAGGCTTGTACTGGAGGTGGTTGCAGCGGTTCTCGTAGGTCTCCACCTCCTCTATGTAGCGGGCGACCTCGGTCTCCGTGGGGCGGAAGTTGCCTATTCCGCACTTCCTCCTCGCGATGTCCGCGAAGACGACGCTCAGGGCGGCGACTGTGCCGCCCGCGGAGCGGATCGGGCCGGCAAAGAACACGGAAACGTAATTTGTGCCGTCGGGGTTTTCGTTTATGCTCACCTGGGAGATGCCCTCCGTGGGGGCGACCAGGACGCCCTCTGTGAGTATGCCCACCGCGGTCCTGACCGCCTGCTCTATGAGCTTCTCTGTGGTGCCCCTGGAATGCTGGCCTGCGGATATTTCTTCTGCGAGCCTGAATGCGATGTCGGTGCGGCCCATCCCCCCCGCCTCCATTTTGCGGATTATGTCCGCGATTCCGGGGGGGCCGACCAGCCCCTCAACGCGGGCCGCGACATCCTTTGCAACGAGTATTTCCACCCTTTCCTCGGGGTCGAAGCCCTTGCTGCGTGCCTCGGAGGCGATCGCATAGGCCTCCTCGAGGCCTTTCTTCAGGGATTCGAAGTATTCCATCCGCTCACCTCGAGAAATCAAGGGTCTTGAGCGCGTCCTTCGCGAACTCGTACACAGGGACCCTCCCGGGGGTGGGTATGTGCCCTTGCTTCAGCTGGAAATCGGTCGTGCCCTGGAAGGTGCCGGAATTGATCACCAATGTCCCCCTATATTTGGTGTAGCCGTTCTTGTGAACGTGGCCGAAATGGAGGATGTCCGGCTCTTTTTCTATTAGCATATAATCCATTCTTTCCGGGACTATGGCGTTGCCGCCGAAAATGGTGGAGAGGTGCCTGCGCTTGAGGCATTCCACCATGACCATTTCCGGCTTTGAGTAAGAAAGCTTGGGCACGGATGCAATCCAGGAATCGGTGGATGTGCCGTGGTATATGAGGTGGTCGCTGTTCTCAATCGTGGCCATGGAGGGGCTGCCTATGCGGATTACGTCGCTCCTGAGGATGTCGTTGCCGATGGCTGGCATTGGCTCCCCCCTGCGCACCGCGTCGTGGTTGCCAGGGCCGACTATGACCTCGATATAGTCGGGGATGGACTCGACGAATGCATCGAATAATTCGTATTGCTTGAAGATGTCCTTCACCGTGAGCTCGCGCTCCTGGTTTGGGTAGATGCCTATCCCGTCCACAACGTCGCCCGCGACGACTATATACTTGACCTTGCCTGCGAGCTCGGGGTTCTCCCTTTTTCCGTGCAGCCATTCAACGAACCCCTCGAAATACTGCGGGATGAACTTGTTGCTGCCGAAATGGATGTCCGAGATGTAGGCGGCCGCGACGTCCTTCTCGCACACTTTTTTGTCGCGGGTGACCGGCATGTCCGGCCACTCGAACTCCTCGGCGATTAGGAATGCGTCCGTCACCTTACCGTATGCCGCGATTATGTCGTCGCGGACGATGAGGCGTGCCTTCTCGAACGTCTCCTGCTCGCGGTGGGTGAAGAGCAGCTTGAACCTGGATTCAAGGTCCTCCACCTCCATGAGGATGTTCCCGTTCTTGGTGATGCGTATGTCCGTGACCATGACTATGGACTTCACCTTCTGGCCCTCGTGCTTCTTTATCTCCTTGAGGTCGGTTTCCGGGTATTTGGAGGAATAGAGGGAGAGAAGGCGCGCCTCGCGCTGGAAGCGGTCGCGGAAATATGCGACGAAATCGTCCACGGTGCCGCCGCTGCGGGATTTTCCGGTAACGTCGGTCTTTTCGTGGACGCGGATGGAGGGCTCGTATTCCTTGGCGATGGGGCGGAAGCCGGAGGGGGGGATGAACTTGGCCCTCTGCTCGGCTTCGAGCGGGGCTTCCTTCTTCTTTTCATTCTCCTTCTTTTCCAGAAGGAGCCTCACGTCCTCCTCTGTGATGAAGGATTTCTGCAACGAGAGAAGCTCTTCGGGCGGGAGGGAGGAGGAATCGGCAAGCTTTTCCGCCTCCAGAGAGATCCTGACGCCCTTTTCCAGCAGCGCCTTCATCGGAGTCACTTCTTCATGGACTCGAGGGCGCTGAGTATGTTCCAGATCTGCATGCGGGCGTGCGATGGCATATTCACGTCCTCGCTCACGGACTCTATTGAGTAGATGGCTGAGCTCACCCTGAGGGTGAGTTCGTCATTCGAAGTCAACCGCGATTTCGCCTCGTCCAGGGCCCTGCGGATGTTCTTGGGGACGGTCGTGTCGTTCGCCACCCCCTCGATGAGGCCCACGATTTCCGGAACAGATACCATACAATCAACTCTTTTTGCCCGAAGGGCACAACAAGCAAGATGTAATCGTGCATAGGGTTTTTATTGCTGATTGAGCCGGGGGCAGTCATCCTTTTTAATCAGGACAGATGGTATCTATTGAGCAGGCACCGGGAACTGGAAACCGGAAACTGTGCTGGGCCCGTAGCGCAGCCTGGATAGCGCGGCAGCCTTCTAACCGAGCCGATGCCCCGATATATGGGGCTTCGGGGAGGCAGCTGTAGGTCGCGGGTTCAAATCCCGTCGGGCCCGATAAAGAAAGTAATTTAAGCGAGGAAGGCGGAATAATATTGGTGCTCGGATGGCTGTTGGCGCGGAAAGGAGGAGGGAGAATACACCTCATGGGGAGCTTATGGCCGGGAACCTGGGTAGAGTTGTTCCGGTCAGGATCGCCGAATACGACGACGCAGCCAAGAGCGGGGAGGGGACGCTCAGGGGGAGGCTGGGCACGACCTTTGTGACTGATTATGACCAGAATGCGCCAAAAGAAAGGGGCGGGGCACCTCCAGTGGAGCGCCTACCTGAGGACATAGAGCCCGGGGAAAGGGCCCAGGAGAGGCAGGCGGAGGGGGCGGGCACAAAGAAAGCGTCCAGAGGGAGGGGGGAAAAGGCATTCGACGTGCTGGACGAGGAGGCAAAGTCCGCTCCAAGTGGCAGGCGCGCGGAGAGGAAGGCAAGGGACGACGAGGGAGACATCCTGTTCTAGGCAAAGGGATATAATTTCCATCTTATTCTTCTAGTGCATGAAGAAACCGCTGGTCCGGTTTGCGAGCGCGGGAGTCCCCATTCAGTGCGAAGGGGGGAATTTGGAAGCCGTGCAGTGCTCGCGCGACTTGGGGCTGGGCGCTTTTGAGATTGAGTTCGTGCGCGGGGTGAAGATGAAGGAGGAAAGCGCGCGGGAGATCGCGGCGAGCGCCGCAAAGAATGATGTGTTGATTTCATCGCATGCGCCGTACTACGTAAATTGCTGCACGCAGGAGAAGGCTAAGGTTGCGTCCACCATAAGGCACATTTTTTCATCTGCTTATATTACTAGATTGTGCGGGGGGACGATTACTGTTTTCCATCCGGGATATTACCAGAAATTGGGAAAGGAGGAGGCTTTCCAGGCGGCGAAGAAAGTGCTGCTGATGATTAAGGGGAGGATGGATGGCGGAAATCCGGGGATTTCTGCCAGTCATCGCAGCAGCGATGCGGATGCGGCGAAGGTGAAGGGCATTTATTTAGGCGCAGAGACCGTGGGGAAGAAGAGCGCTTTCGGGGGATTGGACGAGGTTATTAGATTGCATGAGGAACTGGGATTCGTGTGGCCTGTGCTGGATTTCTCGCATCTTCTTGCGCGCGGGGACTTCCCCTGCAAAACGGAGGAGGATTACCGTAGGCTTTTCCAGACCGTGGAGAAGAGGATTCCTGGGTATGGGAAGGATTTCCATTCGCACTTTTCCTCTATAGAGTTTACGGAGAAGGGGGAGAGGAACCACCTTCCGGTTTCGGCCAATAAGCCGCCCTATGCGCCCCTGATGAAGATGCTTGCGGAGAACGGTTATTCGGGAAGGGTTGTTTGCGAGAGCCCGAGATTGGAGTATGACGCGCTGGTTTTGCAGAATGAATATCTGAAGCATGTGTAATGGAAACTGGAAACCGGGAACAGGAAACTGGGATGTAACCATGGTTACAATGGCAAAACTAATTAATCTGCTATTATAATTAGTGGCATGCTCTTCCACAAGCTCGCGAAGGTTTTCGAGACCATAGAGTCCAAAAGCGGCAGGCTGGAGATGACCGGGCTGCTCGGCGAACTTTTTAAGGAGGCTTCTCCTGAAGAGGCGGAAAGGATTGCATACATCGTGGAGGGGGAACTTTTGCCGCCCTACATGGGCGTGGACATGGGGATGGGCGAGAAATTCGTGTTGCAGGCTATTTCGGAAGGGAGCGGATATTCGCGAAAGGACGTGGACAGGGAGTTTGCTTCGCTCGGAGATTTGGGTTCTGTTGCGGAGAAATTATTGACCGGGAAGAGGCAGCAATCTTTGCACGCGCAGGAGCTTACGATTGCATATGTGTATGCGGCGCTCATGAAGATTGCGAAATCCTCGGGGCGAGGGAGCCAGGAGGAGAAAATCAAGCGGCTTGTGGAGCTGTACAACAACGCGAAGCCCCTGGAAGCGAAGTATATTACGAGGTTTGTGCTCGGGCAGCTGCGGCTCGGAGTTGGCGGGCCGACGATTCTGGATGCGCTGAGCTTTTCGGAGAAGGGGGACAAGAGTTTGCGCGAGGAATTGGACCACGCGTATAATCTGTGTTCTGATATTGGATACGTCGCTAGAAAATTCAAGGAGCATCCCCGCAGGATGGGCGAGTTCAAGATAGAAGTGTTCAAGCCGATAATGCCGGCGCTCGCGGAGAGGCTCGCGAACCCGGAAGAGATTGTGAAAAAGATCGGGAAATGCGCGGTGGAGAACAAATACGACGGGTTCCGCATGGCCATCCATAAGAAAGGCGGGCGGGTGGAGATATTTTCGCGGAGATTGGAGAGGATTACTCCTTCCTTCCCGGATGTGGTGAAGGAAGTGGAGAAGCTCAAGCCGGAGGAGATAATTTTTGAGGGAGAGGCGCTTGCTTTCAATGAGAAGGAAAAGAAATTCTATTCATTCCAGGAGACTATGCACCGCCGGAGAAAGTACGGGATTGAGGAGGCGAGCGGAAAATATCCCCTTCATCTTTTCGTGTTTGACCTGCATTACCTGAACGGGGCGGATTGCACCAGCAAAACTTATTCGGAAAGGAGGAAGATGCTGGAGAAGATTTTCCCGAAGGGAAACCTGAAATTGAGCGGGATGGAGATTGTGGATTCCACGGAAGAACTGCAGAAACTTTTCGATAAGGCGCTGGAGATGCGCCTTGAAGGGATAATTGCGAAGGATTTGAACGCCCCTTATACCGCCGGGAAGAGGAAATTCGCC
>JAXDAS010000073.1:0-2989 GCA_034679605.1 Microcaldota archaeon | reverse complement strand
GTGCATGGGGATGAGCTTGCTCTTCGTCTGCTTCTTTATTTCCTTCCACAGCTGATTGATGCTGGTTTCCTTCCCAGTGCCGATGTTGAATATCTGGCCGGCCGCCTTCCTTTCTCCCATCGCGAGGAAGTTGGCCTTCACCACATCCTTCACGTAAACGAAATCCCTGGTCTGCTCCCCGTCCCCGTAGATTACGGGGGGAGCCTTCTTCAGGGCGGCGGAAACGAACTTGGAAATCACCCCGGAATAGGGGGAATTCGGGTCCTGCCTCGGACCGAAAACGTTGAAATAACGGAGGCAGACCGTCTGCAGCTTGAAGTCCTTGTAGTATTTCTCCGCGTTCATCTCGTTTATGTGCTTGGTCTCCCCGTACGGTGACTTGGGCGCGATTGCGCCGTCCTCCCTTTTAGGGAGGGCCAATGTATCCCCATAGACCGCCGCGGAGGAGGCGAGCACCACCCTTTTCACCCCGCACCTCGAGGCGGCGCCCAGCACCAGGAGCGTCCCCCTTATGTTTATGTCCCAGGCCTTGTGCGGGTTCCTTATGGACTCCTCGACCGAAACCATGGCCGCCTCGTGGAATATGTAGTCGCAGCCCTTCACCGCGTCGTCCACGGTGGGCTTGTCCGTGATGGAGCCCTCTATGAGCTCTATTTTCTTCTCAAAAGGCCTTATGTTCTCCATCTTCCCGGTGGAGAAATTGTCTATTATCCTGACATCCTGCCCTTTTTTCACGAGCTCTTCGGCAATATGGGAGCCGATGAAGCCCGCGCCCCCGGTCACAAGGATTTTCACGCTCTTGAATGGGAAAGAAAATTTAATAACCCTAATCAAAGGGTCAGATATCTGGCTCCCTGGGCAGAGAAATCCTTTTCCCCGAATATTCTCTTAAGGTCGAAGAATAGGCCGCCTTTCTTAAGCAAGCCTGCGAAATAAGCCGGTTTTTTCGATTTGAGCTGCTCATGCGCGACCGCGAGGAGCACAAAATCGTATTTCTTCGCCTCGTCCAGGGGTTTCGCCCCGAATTTGGCCTCCACGGATTCCTTCTCCAGGTAGGGGTCGTGCGCATATACTGCTATTCCGTACTCCTTCAGCTCCCTTATCACATTCTTCACGAGGGAGCTCCTCGTGTCCGGCACGTTCTCCTTGAACGTGAGGCCGAACACCGCCCCGGAGGAGCCCTTGGGGAGTGCCCCGCTTCTTATCATCTCCTTCACGAGCCTGGACGCCACGTACGCTGCCATCCCGTCGTTCACCCTCCTCCCCGCGGCAATCATCTGGGGATGGAAGCCGAGCTGCTGCGCCTTGTATACTAAATAATACGGGTCGACCGGAATGCAGTGGCCGCCCACCAGCCCTGGCCTGAACCGGAGGAAGTTCCATTTTGTTTCCGATGCCTCCAGCACGTCCCATATGGAGATGCCCATCTTCTCGAAGAGGATTGTGAGCTCGTTGATGAGAGCGATGTTTATGTCCCTCTGCGTGTTCTCTATGACCTTTGCGGCCTCGGCCGCCTTTATGCTCTTCGCGACGAATATCCCTCCGGAGACGTGGGTGTAGAGCTCCTTCATGATTTGGGCGGTCTGTTCATCGGTCCCGCTGACGACCTTCACCACCTTCCCGAGCGCGTGCTCCCTGTCCCCCGGGTTTATCCTCTCCGGGGAGTATCCGGCAACGAAATCCTTACCGTATTTTTTGCCGGAGAGCCTCTCCACGGCGGTTACGACCATCTCCTCGGTCACCCCGGGGTAGACTGTGGATTCCAGCACGATGAGCTTCCCCTCGCGGAAATTCCTGCCCGAGCTCTCGGACGCGCCCCTCACGGGCTGCAGGTCTGGGACGGAATACTCGTCCACGGGGGTGGGGACGGTGAGTATGTGTATGTCCGCATCCGCGAGGTCCTTCTCGTCGCTCGTGAACCTCGCCTTGCAGGCCGCGAGCTCCTCGGGCTTCGCCTCCAGGGTGTGGTCCTCGCCCTTCCTGAGTTCCTCCACCCTCTTTTTGCTTATGTCGAAGCCTATGACCGGAAAGCCCGCATTTGAGAAGCCGAGCGCGCGCGGCAGCCCAACGTAGCCAAGCCCGGTTATGGCTATTGCCGCCTTCCTGTCCCTTACCTTCCTCTCAAGTTCATCAAGCATGAGCGCACCTGCGCGCGATGGCGCACTTATAAATATACCATTCGCAATAAAAATTTGATGTGGGGAGGGCCATCGCGGTGATGCGCGGCATGGAAGGCAAATTCAACGTTCAGGCGGACAGGGGCCAGTACTACAACGGCAGGTATGACGACCTCTTCAGGTTCATCTCGTATTACTCGCAGATAGACCTAGTGCGCTCCGCGGGCGGGAAGGAGGTGCTGGAGATAGGGATAGGGAACAAGACCGTCTCCAACTATTTAACGAAGCACGGGTTCAAGATCACAACGTGCGACTTCGACGCCAAGCTTGGGCCGGACGTGGTCGCGGATGTAAGGGAGCTCCCGTTCCCGGACGCGAGCTTCGACACCGTGGTCGCCTGCGAGATACTGGAGCACATACCCTGGAAAGACGTGCCTAAGGCGCTTGGGGAGATACGCAGGGTGGTGCGGAGGCACGCCGTCGTTTCCATACCCTATCCCTCCGCCTATTTGGAGTTCATATTCAAGGCTCCCCTCATGAACAGGCTGCTGAAGCGGCCGTTTATCCGCCTATTCGCAGGGATTCCACTCTTCTTTTCGGAGCTGAAGTTCTCGGGCGACCACTATTGGGAGATGGGGAGGAAGGGCTGCCCGGCTGGAAAGGTTAGGGAAGAGTTCAGGAAAAAATTCGAGATAGAGCGCGAGATGAGGGCGCCGCTGGACACATACCACTATTTCTTCCTTCTTAGGAAAATATGAGTCATTTGCGGGCGCATTCGGAGTAGATGTTCGCGGTGAGCCTGGCGACGTTCTCCCAGGAATACTCCTCCTTCACTATGTATTCCGCCCGCTCCACTATCTTGTGGAACTTCT
>JAXDAS010000072.1:0-3669 GCA_034679605.1 Microcaldota archaeon | reverse complement strand
CGAGGAAGTAGCGGAGCATCCCCTCCACCTCGAACTCTTCTTCTATTTCGCAGGAAATCTGGCGGATGGCTAGGAAGAACTCGCCCATCACGGAATCGGTGTTCTCCTTCGGCGCCCCCATTATGCGGAGGGCGATTTCAAGCACCTCCTCCCTGGTGGAATAGCGGGATATCCTTCTTAGGTCATCAGAGCCGAATGCCGCGCTTCCGCAAAATTCCAGGAAAGAAAGGGCAAGCCCCTCATCCTTTTCGCGCATCTTCTCCGCCGCGTCAATGCATGCGAACAATGCGGCCTCCATCTCCATGTCCGGCTTTTGCTCCCTGGAGTTCACCACTATGATGCGTATGAGGGATTTTGCGGCGAGGTTCATTCCTTTCCCATAGCCCCCCATGTGCCTGTCCACGAAGTCCGCGTCCTCGTCCGCGTTCTCGAGAATTCTCGCGAAGAACTCCTTGGCGCCCCTCCTTATGCCGCATGAGGAGAGGAGCCCGACCACGGCCTGCGCCTCAAGCTTTCCGCTGAAAATCTCCTTGGGGACCGCCGTCTCTTTGAGCGGCCCCTCCGGGTCCTTCAAGATGTCCCTTAATGCCCAGCGAACATGGGCACAGCTCATGGGCTCTATCTTGTGGGATGGTTTGGTGGTCATAATAGATTATTAATGTATGAATATGTTTTATAAACCCTTCCCGACTATGAATAATTTGTCAGCGGCCATAGGAGGGAGGAAACACCCGATCCCATCTCGAACTCGGAAGTTAAGCTCCTTCACGGTTTTGCCTGTACTGTCCTACGGACGGGAACGCGGACTGCTGCTGACACTCATATTTATCCGCTCATTCTTTGGTTTCCCTCGCAGACTTCCAGTAGTAATAGTTTATGGGCAGCGTTATGGTCAGCTTGGCGCTGGTATATGCAATCAGGACGAGCAGGAAGTAAAGCAGCCCTATTGCGAGCAGGGCGAGATTGAGAATCGCATTGGATGCAACGGAGGCAACTGCCGCCCCGATTGCGACCGGAACAAGGAATATTATCGCCGCGGGGATGAGGAGGATGAACTGCACCAGGGTGGAGAAAAGCCCCCCGATTATGTAGAAGAGGGCGGTCGGGACGAACGTCCTCCTTATTATCCCGACGGAATTGCCGAAGCTCGGGAGCACCCCGGCCCTCTTCACCACCAGCTCGAAGAGAGAGAACTGGAAAACGAACCCAATTATGAAAATCGCGGCGTAGTAGTATATCTGGGATGCGAGTCGCGCGAGCAGGTATGAGATCCCGCTGCCCAGGCTATCCCCCGCCATTTCCAGAAGCATGGATGGGAATATGGCGAATATTCCCATGGCCAGCCAGAGAATTATGGAATAGCCGGAGACTGGGAGGAGGTTCTGCATAAAATCCTTTATGATGTCGTGGCGGGCCTTCCTTGTCGCCCCGTCCACTATGTTGTATGAGACGCTGGAGGCTGCTGTCGCAACCAGGACGAAAATCAGCATTATCAGCACAGCGCCGGCAATTGCCGCCCAGGCTCCGGAATCCCCCCCGCCCATGCCGAGAACCGTTATGTAGGCGCCAGCGGCCACCGCCAATGCGACCACGAGTATGGAAAGGGCATTCACCTTCATCAATTCCATGAAAAGCGTCCTCCAGCCCGAGCGGGTGAGGGACAGGCCGTCCCTGAACGCATCCATTATAATGCCAAGTTCCATGCGGTCCAATTCCAATATGGAATATTTAACCTTATCCCAGCAATCTTCCTCCATGCACGTGCTCTTTTCTTCCAAAAATCCCGCGAGCGACAATATAGCGAATAGGCTTATGGAGACCGGGTTCGAAGAGAAGGCAGAGGATGAGTGGGGATGGAAAGGCCACCGCATGATTGATACGAAAGTGGACTGGATCCTGGACGTGCCAACGGATTTTCAAACGGACTGGCTTTTGGTCCTCTCCACTCACAGGAGCGAGAGGAAATTTCCAGCCTTTACGGTGCACATTCCGGGCAATTGGGACAGGGCGGAGATGGGGGGCGAGCCCCGCACTCTGAACACTGCTTATGCGAGCAGGATGAAGGACCTGCTCCGGGCGCTTGCGGAGAAGAACACGCTGGGATGGAGCGTTAACCAGGAGGTGGACCACCACGGCCCTACCTGCAAACTGCCCGTCATCTTTATAGAGATAGGAAGTTCAGAAGAAGAATGGGGGAATAGAAAAGCGGCGGAAATCGTTGCGGAAGCGGTGATGGATTGCATAGACGGGAAGGAATTGTATCCATCCTATATGGGTGCAGGCGGGGGGCACTATGCGCCCTTCTTCACGAAGCTTATGCTTGAGAGCGAGGAAGCGTTCGGGCACATCCTTCCCAAATACCAGGCTGCAAATGTCGGTGCCGATACCCTAAAGCAGGCGATGGAAAAGAATGTGGAGAAAGTAAATACGCTCATTTATGAGAAAAAATCCTTCAAGGCGCCGGAGAGGGACAAATTGTTCGCAATAGCCAAAGAGATTGGGCTGAATGTGGAAGTAAAATGATTATTTCGCCTTGTAGGATTCCTTGAGCCAGCCCATCAGCTCCTTGTCCATCTCCTTCTCATCCTTTATGTCTATAGAGTACATGTAGCGCTTCGCGGACATCCGGGAGAATCTGCCGATGCGGGCGCTCTCCAGCTTCCGGGCAAGGGTGAAGTGGATGCGGATTTTTTCCGTGAGCACATAGGCGCATGCGAAGGTGTGGGTGGATACGAAATGGATGCAGCAGGGCAGGGACTCCACCCGGTATTTTCCGACCTCCTTTTTTATTTTGGAGGTTAGTGCGTTGTAGAGCTTGGTTCCGATTTCCTTTCCGGCAAGATGCTTGGATACAGGATAAAAGGCGCAGGAATGGGATTGGCCCCCCTTCCCGAATTTCCTCTTGCATTTCGGGCAGGTCCAGAGTTTTTTGGCGTCTTTTGCGGATGGCATGGCCAAGAATAAGCGCCTAGAATTAAAAATAACATAGCCCCTACCGGATTCGAACCGGTGTCAACGGGTCCAGAGCCCGCTATCCTTGACCGCTAGACGAAGGGGCTTCGAGAATTAAATTCCCAAAACCTTCTTTAAATCTATCTCCCCGGGCTTCACGATAATTGTCCTGACTTCGGCCGCTTTTCCAGCCCCGATGTCCGTAAAACTATCCCCGACAAATATTACATCCTCCCTGTCGAAGCCCAGCTCGTCCATCAAGCTGAAAATCATGTCCGGGTGGGGCTTCGCCTTCTTCACGGAATCCCTCCCCCTTATTGCATCGACTTCAAAACCGGCGGCTTCCACAACGCCCTGTATCAACCTTATCGTATTGTTGGAGGCAATCGCGACCTTGTGCCCGCGCCTCCTGAGCTCCTTCAATATTGCGGAGGACTGCGCATAGATGGAGAATTCCGAATTCTCCAGGCACACACCCTCATATTCCCAGAAAATGCCGTCAACTGCTTTCTTGTGCCCGGGCGTATCCGAGGCCTTCTCCGCGACCAGCACTATGTGCTCCTTCTCGTCCAGCTTGAGCCCGTCGCTTTTCGCGAACTCCAATATCTCATCCTTCACGGCTCCGTTCCAGTCTATCCAGAGGTGTGCGAGCGTGTCGTCTAAATCAAAAATGAACAATCTGGGCATAAAGCCAGGGGAGGGAATCGAACCCCCCTA
>JAXDAS010000071.1:0-2713 GCA_034679605.1 Microcaldota archaeon | reverse complement strand
CCTGGTGGAGGCGGTGGGCCCCCCGAGCGCCGTGAGCTGGAGCGCTATCCCGCCCCGGTCCTTCCCCATGGGCCAGTCGTTCTTCTCGAACTCCGCCCCATAATAGTTGAAGCCGCTCGCATAATCGTCCGCAAACGCACCCGAGGGTATGGCGGAGGCCTTGTAATCCTTGTCCATCTCGTAGGCGAACGCGGACATCTCCCTCAGGTCGCCCGTATCCTGCGCATACCCGTACGCGAACGGGTTCCCCAGCACCCGTCCGTTCCTCTCCGTGAGGTAGGCGCTGTAAGGGTCTATGCCCGCATAATCCCCCGCATACGCAAGCATGCATTTCGTCGCGCAGTCAAAATAGGAATACGACCAGATGGTCCCGCCCCCAGGCACCGCGGGGATGCATACCCACCTGTTGTCGCCCGCAGGCGCGCATATCCTCCCGCTTCCGGAGGCGAGCTTGTTCGGTATCGCATAATTGGTGTACCTGTCCACGGTCCCGAACTCGTTTATCTTGCAGGAATAGTCCGTGAGGGGGTAGTACATCATCGCCTCGTCGAAATCCGCGAAGGAGTTCCCCACGCCGAACCTGAAGCTGTTCAGCGCGAACCCCCCGTTCGTGTTCGTCACAGCGCGCAGGGTCGCGGGGCTCATGTTCAGCAGCCTGCACTCCCCCTGGTAGAGCCCCTTGCCCCCCTCGCTGCTCAGCCCGCCGAACTTGCCCATGTCGTCGCCCTCCTGGCTCGAATTTACGTCCTCCGCGTCCAGGGACATTGGCGGCCGCGGGTCGAAGTCGAAGGAGCCGCAGAACATGCCCACGCAGCCGCTGCTGCATTTGAGCAGCTCGTTCTTTGGGCACACGGGCAGGACCTCGTCCTCCTCCCCGATGGTAACGTTGCACGCCATGTCCTCCACGAGGTCGCACTTTTGGACCTCGTATTCCGTCCCGTTCGCGAGTATGCACCTTCCCTCGCTCGCGTTCCCGTACATGCAGCAGTCGTAGAAGGCCGGCTTGGGGGCGACGCAACCCGCAAGCGCGAGCGCCCCGAGCGCAAGAGCCAGAAAAACCACAATGCCCCTCATCATATCCACCTCGCAGTCAAAAACGCGGGGGAGGCGTCCCCCCCATTTTTAGACGTCATTCTGACCCCCCTCCACTTCACTCTGCAACGCATTGAACTTCTTCTTACGCAAACGGAATTTGCTTTCGGAGAGGAAGGCAGCTTCAACATCATATCCACCTCGACATCATCTGCAGGAAAACCCCGCTCTCGCCGCCCAGCAGCATGGTCCCGTACCTCATCGCCGTCACCGCAATCGCCAGCGCCACCATGTTGTCATAAAAGAGCTTCACAAACGTCTGTGAGACGAACGTCGCCAGGTTGGAGGAGCTTATGGATATCGCCGCCGCCCCCCTTGTCGTCTGCCCCTCCGTGACCGTGGCGCCTATGGACATCCCGGAGAAGACCGGTATGTTGCAGAGGTCCTCGCGCGTTATCACCGGCGAGGGCTGCTGCGGAGGCGGGGGCGCATAAGACGCGTCCATTATGAAGAGCATGGAGGGGTAGATGAAATACATGCTCACCGCGAGCGCGATGAAGAACCCTCCAATCCCCCTTGTGAAGTGCAATGTGCGCAATATTATGCCCAATGGCAGGAAAAACAAGAGCATGTTCTCCTTTATGTATTTCAGCACGAACATCTGGCTGTTCAGCGAGATGAGCAGGGAGACCACCTTGTAGGCTATCGCGTGCTGGGTCTCCACGGACCTGTGCAGGTTCGCGTCGAAGTTGCCCTGCCAGAATATTATGCCGAGCAGGGACATGGAGGAATAGTAAGTCCTCTCGTCCCAGTAGAGGTCGCTGCTGTCCTTTATGCTCGTGAACAGGCTGTCGAAATAGTCCAGCCTCTCGCCGGTCCTGCACATGGCCGCCTCTATTGTGTCGTTCATGGACTCGTCCATGCACATGACCGAGCCGCCGTACCTGTCAAGGAAGAGAGCCTGGCCGTTCTCCACTATGGCCACGAGGAAAATCACCAGCACCGCAGTCGCCGCGAGCTGGTAGAACTCCGAGACCGCGTACCGCTTAAGCCCCATGAGGTTGAAGGCGTATGAGATTGCATACAGGGTGCCCATTATGATTGCGGTTATGAGTATGGCCATGACGCAGTTCCCGAACCAGAAGCCGCCCGTCCCCCAGGCGCCGAAAACCGAGCTGAACAAATCCTCCCCAGCCATCACATCACCTCCTTTTTGTCATCGTGAAGCTCGCCCAAGCTCGCTTCACTCTGCAGTTGGGTTGCCTCTTTTGTCTTCGCGCCCATATATCGGGCTTGAAGCCAAATCGCGCCCAGTTCTCGCTCGGCGCAAAAAGGAGACCAAAAACCTCAAGCCCATCCATTACATCACCTGCATCAGCCTGCTCAGGTCCACCTCCTGGCCTAGGAGCCTCCCGAGCTCCCTTGCCGACGCGCCTATCGCTATTATGTTCAGGGAAAGCAGGAACGTCGCGCTGAGGAAGGATATCGCTGACGCCTGCAGGCTCACCTGCACCGCGTCGTGGAACCCGCTCAGCGTCCACTGGTCGCTCGCAGCGCTCACTATCGCAAGTATCGCGCTCACTATCCCGCCCGCAACCCCTATTGCAATCGCGGCCGCGAGGTCTATCACCGAGAGCGCGCCGCCCACCAGCAGCGCATTCGCCACCCCTGTCGCGTAATC
>JAXDAS010000070.1:0-4142 GCA_034679605.1 Microcaldota archaeon | reverse complement strand
CGAACTGGACGTTCACCACGGTCCCCTGGACCCCTATGTTAAGGTAGCCCACCGGGATGTGCATGGACATCCTCTGCTCGAGCGTCTCTGCGGTTTCGGTAAGCAAAAGCTGGCCGAGGGTGGTGTCCGGGGCCGCGCGGTCGAAAGCCTCGGCAAACCTTCCTTCGTTTATGAGGTTTAGGATTGCCACTATTTCCGGAACGTATGCAGCCCGCTCTTCCGCGGTCCAGCCTTCCTTGCCGAGCATGCTGGTTATGAACCGCTCCTGGTCCGGGGTCCAGGTGCTCTGGTCGAGGAGGTTGAAGCCCGAGGACGGGCAGGCTTCGAGGACCTGCGCGGATATGGTTGAGATTATCTGTTGGCCCCTGTCCCTGGCGCCGTTGAAATCGCGCAACAGCTCAAGCGCTATTCCGTCGCTGAATGCCTCCTCCGTCCCGTTTCTTTCCTCCTCGCTCCTGAAATGTGTGTCCCATTGCGTGGGGAGGTCGAGTTGGGTAATGTCCAGCTTGTTATCGGAAAGATGCGTCCTTGCGACACGCTGCTCTATCGGAGGCGTCCCGGGCCTGTTCACATACCCCTGCTCGATTACGTCCTCGGTGAAGCCGGCCCTCCTCCGCTCAAGCTCCCTTTCGGGTATCACGCTCATCAGGTAGGCGGAGCCCATCATCTCGGAGACATGTGCCTGCAGCTCGTTTGCCTGCTCGCCAGAATAGTACTGTGGAATCTGCTGGCTTATCCTCTCCAGATAGCCGAGCATCTCCTCCGCCCTCGGGCGGAAAAGCTCCGCGACCTGCGGGTTGTTCAGCCTCACCCCGAGCTCCCTGAGTACGTCGGCCAGCCGGTTTGTGACCGCATTGGACTGCGACTGCAGAAGTGAGACGAATTCATCGGTGTTCAAGCTCGACAAGGGCCTTTCGGCCACCATGGTTCCGTTTGTCATTCATATCACCTCAAAGCAGCCCCAGCTGCCTGTCAACATTGTCCCTCTCCGCTGCCCAGACGACCCACCTTTCTTCCATATCAGAAAGGTTTACCTCCAGCGATG
This sequence comes from Microcaldota archaeon, assembly GCA_034679605.1. GTDB lineage: Archaea > Micrarchaeota > Micrarchaeia > Anstonellales > Bilamarchaeaceae > CAIXOA01. Next base: position 3,097 of record JAXDAS010000070.1, on the reverse strand, counting down.
CCGCCTGACCTTCCAGGGAGGTCTTAGAGTTCCCGCTTATCAGGATGCCCCTCCGGTCCACCTCCGCAATCGCGTTGCGCGTGTGGTCAAGCATATCCCTCAGCAGCATCTCCCTCTCATCACGCATCGCGGACATCTCCTCCTTGATGGCTATCCAGTCCTCCACCCCTATGGTCTGCCCATACAGCTCGCGTATCTCAAGGAACCTGGCATCGATTGCGGCTATGCGCTCGGCACGCGGGAGCATGAATCCTTCTCCGTCGTAAACATCCGTTGCGTCCAGCGTCCTGGTCGCGGCAAGCTCCATTCCCGCCTCGCCCGGTATCGGCCCTGTGCTCACGGTCACGAACGGAAGCACCCGTTCGCCCGCCCTGCAGCTGGACTGGGTTGTGAGGCTGATTTCCATCCTGTAATCCGTCATGGTTACGGTCTCTTCAGCCAGCTTTGCCTCGAGCTCGGCCTGCCCGAGCCTGGCGAATATCAGGCTGCGGTACTGTGGCGGGACGCGCACGTCCGCCTCCACAATCTTTTCGCCTTCCGCATCGAGCGTGAACGCATAGGTGCCGACGGGCACCCTCCTAACGCCCTCCTCGCCCGACTGCCTTTCGGAGTCCACGAGCTTGCCTCCGCGCATGTACACATAGACCCTTCCGTCGGAGGCGAATTCAGCGACATTTTGTATCTCTGACGGATTCTCGAACATGTCCGCATACGTGCTTGAAACCTCAGGCGCCACGGTCGCGTAGTAGCGGTTCGGTGCGACCCTCCTGAAGTTGTTGTACTCCATCCACACGTTAGGCAATGAGAAGACTTCGCTGGAAGGAACCAGCTCTTCCCCGAGTCGCACGTTCTCCACTATGAAGACCGCGTCGTCTATGAGCGCGCCCGCGCCGTAGTCCGCCGGGATGAGGTCGAAAACGCCGTCAATGCGCCTTTCCGTCTGGGTAGGCGGCCTGAGCTCCTCGATGCTCAAAAGAGGCGAGTTTACGCCCTTGAAATCGGGGCTCGGTATCTCTATTATGGGGCCGCCAACATTTATCAGCGGCAGGTTGTGGCACCACCTGCGGGTGAAGCCCGCGAGGCCCACGGAGTCCCTCCAGTCCAAATCATATTCCACGGGCTGGCTGAGCATCTGCAATTCGTCGTTGTCCCCCATCACGCCCACTATGAGCACGCGGCCGGGCGTGTCCGTGGGGACGAAGAGCATGTTGAAGAAGCCCTTGTTCCTGTTCGCCCTCTGGAACTCCGGGTCCTCGAACTGCCATCCTCCCGCCGGCTTCCACCTTTCAAAGTCGTGCGTGACCAGCGTGTTCGTGCCGACCATGAATTCCCTTTCCCCGTAGGTGAAGAAGGTGAATGCGAGATGGCCGGTCTCCGCGTACCCCTTCGCCACTATTATCATCCTCGCGGATTCCACGCACGCCGCGAGCGTCGCCGCCGGGTCGTCCGGCTCCCCCAGCCTGCTCCTGCGCATCTCGTACATGAACCTTCCGAGCAGCTCGGCTCCAGCCTCCAGCCCGGCCCTCTGCTCCGGGGGGAGGGACGCGAGCATGTCCGCGTAGAGCGCCGGGTCCTGCAGGACGCTCTGCATCCTGTAGTATGCCGAGCCGGCATATTTCTTGTAGTCCACGGTGCTTATGCCCCTCCTCTCCGCCTCCCCGTGCTCCATGTAGGCGGTCGTGGTTGTGCCGTCGGATGCGGCCCTTATGTTGGCGGCAAAGATGTTGACGTCTATGCCCTCCACGTTCTCCTGGCCCTGCATCGTGACCATCGCACGGCCCGTGTTCGCGGTGAAGAAGCCCGCGGCGAACATCGCCGTTTCCTCAAGGGAGAGCCTGGGGCCCGCGTCCGTCTCCTCTATTTCGTATCCGCGCTCGCCTCTGCGGCCATACATCGTCTCCGCCATGAAATCGAAGCCGTTTATGCGCCTAGTGCCCAGGTTGAACCTCCAGCCCGCGAGCACGCTCGCGGTCTCCGCGGCGTACGCAAGCGCCTGGCTCTCCGGGTCGGCCGCAAGCTGGTCGGAGTCCTGGGCGAATCCCTGGAAGGAAATCGCCATTTCCGGGTGCCTTGAATTGAAGTCCCCCACGAACCCGTTGTACGGCGCCGTGTCCACCGGCATGGTGGAATCCAGGTTTATGAGGCCCATCGGGTTCTCGTTGGCGACCGCGTCCCTCCTCGTCTGCTCGCTCGCGCTCACCCTCCTGTAATAGACGGTATAATAGTTGCGGCCTTCCGCAGGCTCGGCTATGCCGAAGTCTGCGGGCACGCCCCTCAGCTGCGCAGAGAGGGAGACGTAGCGGAGCACGTCGCCCGCCGCCTCCGGAGTCGTAACGCGCACCGAAAGGACCGGCGCTTCCCCCCGCAGGAACCTCTGCAGCGAAACTGACTGGCCGGTGTCCACAAGGCGGTATCTTGTCGCAAGGTAGACTGCGTCCGCGCCGGCTATGTTATCGAGCACCCTGCGCAGCGCCTCGTCCCTGGCCGCGCGGGTTTCCTCCAAAGTGGTCGGCGCGGGGGCTGCCGCAGTGGCGGCCTCGACTGGTGCCGGCGCTGCAGGGACAACGGCAGGCGCGGCTGGCGCCGCCGGAGCTGCAGGCGTTGGGCGCTCCACCCGGGCGGGAATTGCCTCCGCAGTTGGCGGGGCCGCAACGGGCGCGGCCGGGGCCGCTCCCGCCATGTCCGCAAGTATAACGTCAATCGGGTTGGTGCACAGATACTCTATCCTAGTCCGCAAGGGCTCCTGGTAGCTTGGATAGGGAGTGCGGAGCGAACCGCGCACATCTATTATTTCGAGCAGCCTGGACTGCACCTCCGGCCATCCCTCCATCAGTTCCTCGAGGCGCCTCTTGTTCCCGCCACGGGCCGCGGCTATCGCGTCCGTCAGGCTCCTTGAGATGTTCTCCATGAGCTGGACCTGCTCCGCCACGTTTGCGTCGAATTGCCTCACCAACTCGGTTTCGGCATCCGTGTCCCTGGAGGCGACCGCCCTGTCCATGAGCTCCCTGTTCTGGTCTTCTATCTGGGCAATCCTCCTGCCCCATCCCATGACCGTCCCGTAGGTTATGGAATACTCCGGGGCGAGCTCGAGGGGCGC
>JAXDAS010000069.1:0-5552 GCA_034679605.1 Microcaldota archaeon | reverse complement strand
AAACTATTACGGCGGGTCTGTTTTTGAGGCTTATCTGGACGCGGGGCTGGTTAAGGAGAAGGACGAGGAGTACATGCGGGCGAGGAACAAGCCGGAAAAATAATCAGGCGGCCAGCAGTTCTTCTATCTTCTTCACAAATTCTTTTGCCTTCCCAATGACGCGGAGGGCTTCGTCTTCGCCAACAGAATCCTTTGCCTCTCCGTAAATGATGTCGTTCCTTCTTATCCGGTATTTGTTGAATGAGGAAACGAGCAGGGCGGATTCTGAGGGAAATGCCTCCGCGCAGAACTTGACTACGGAAAGGTGGTGGCTGTCGCCGGAGGCGCGAAAACCCTTGGAAGCCATCAGCGCCATTCCTGCGCTGAGCATCGCATGGTAGGAGATGGCGAGCGCCCAGTCGGGATGGTTTATCTTTAGGTTGTCTTCCGCGGCCTGCAAGTCGTTCTTTGCGCTTTTTATCAGGTCTTCTGCCAGATTCCGGTCCTTGTTTACTTTCCCTATGAGCCCCTGCCGTTCAAGCTTTCCCAAATCCATCCTCATCGCCCACCAGCATTATTTTTGGGGAGGAAAGGAGTGAGGAAATGAAGCTTCCTTTCTCCTTTATTTTTGAGAGGTAATCCCGCTCGCTCCAGAGGATGTAGTTGATTTCGCGCTTTAATATTTTTTGGAGCCTCAGTGCCAGTGATTCCAGTAATGGTTCGGCTATGCTTCCAACGACGAGGAGGTCTATGTCGCTCTTTTCGGAATAGGTGCCCTTGGCCATGCTTCCATAAACTAATGCATATTTTATGCCGGGAAGCTTCTGGAACTCCTTGCGGAGCAGTGAGAAGGCGCCATCTGTCTTCAGGTAGAGGCTTTTGAGTTCGGAAAGGAATGGGCAGGCGGGATTGGTCTGGTAGAGTGAGAGGTTGCCTTTTCTTTCTAACGTGAGGATGCCTAAAGAGACGAGATTATCCAGTTCGCGCTTTGTTTCGCAAGGGGAGGCCTCAGCGCGGCGGGAGATTTCCCTGAGGTGGAGGTTTTCTTCAAATAGTACGATGCTCAGGACGCCGACTTCGGCGTTTGAGCGGAACAGCTTTTCCAACATGTTATATTTAAGTTAACGATTGTTATTTTAAATATAACACTTACTTGTTCTCGCACCTCAACTGAACGTACATGTCCTGCCTGTCCTTCTGGTTCGCATGCCCGTCGTAGGCGAATAGGGCGACATCGCACTTGTAGAGCTGGGGCGGCGTATTGGAATTGGAGAAGACCTTTATTCCCTTTGACAGGGAGCCCCTCGGCTCGCAGATGCCCACGCGGTAGTGCCCGCTGTTCACCATCCCGCTCTGGGAGAGGGAAAGCGCGGTAGGGAGCTTCACCTCCGCCTCGTACCACATGGGCAAATCGCGGGTCGAGTCTATTTTCACCACTATTTCAACGGAGTCCACCTTCCTTGCGGCGAGCGGGCCCGGAAAGATTGAGAGTTCAGCTTTCATTCCACCACCTGCAATAATTTTGCGGAATTAAGAATATAAATGGTTGGCAAGAAGGGTTTCACATGAAAACCATGCATGTTATCCTGCTTTTCGGGGCCGTGCTGCTGGCAGGGTGCTGCGGGCCTACGGGGCCCTCCTCCGGCTACAGCTCGTGCAGCCTCGGGACGTACGGGGAGGCGTGCACGGATTTGTGCTACAGGATGGGCGAGGGGGAAGGGTGCGTGAGCAGGTGCATCGACGAAGTGGAGGCCTGGGGGATGGGGGATGCGACCACCTGCTGCAGGGGCACCTACAGGGACCAGTGCCAGGAAACATGCAACGAGTACGGCTCGTACGGGATGGACGAGTGCATGAGCGAATGCGCGGTGCAGTATGAGGAGTTTGGATTCCACATGGACGAGTGCGGGCTGCCGGTGTGAAACATGATACCGGAATCAAAATTCATACGCAAGGAAATTGTGCTGCGGAACATGTGGCTCGCGGACGAGGTGAGGCTCACAAGGAAATCCATGGTGAGGTGGGTGGCGCTCTCGCTGGGGCTCATTTCGGAGAAGGAGAGCAGGGATTTGATAATTGATTTGCTGGACGTGCTGTTCGAGTTCTTTGCGAAGGGGGAGGAGCCGACCACGCAGGAGATTCTGGACAGGCTGAAGGCGAAAATCAATGAGGAGCCTAATCCAAAAGCGGTCTATTATCATTTGCAGAAATTGATGGACCAGGGGCTTTTGCAGAGGGAGAAGGGGAAGTATTACATTTCACGGGAGAACAAGCGGCTTTCCGTGGCGGTGAAGGAGCTCTACTTGAAGGAAGTGAATGAGTCCCTTTCCGAGATTACTAAGGCACTGGAAATGCTGGAAAAGTAATCAATGCCTGCAGCATGCGAGCGGCCGCCTGAATTCCAGCTGCTGAGCATGCTGGCGCTGGCAGAACGGCGCCTTCTCGCGGGCCGGGAGCTCTTTTTTCACATCGCCCCTGGGCACGACAAGGGCCTTCAGGACCTCAATCGCTATTGCGATGTTCTTATTGCAGGTGACTACGCGGCCGTCTGGCCCGCGCGCGAACCTTATCCTGTGGATCCTCTCCTGCTGCGAGATGTTGTCAGGGTCGCTGTCGGAGCCGTTGTGGAGGATGAATGCGTCCGGGAATTTGGCAAGGATTTTCGGGGCTATGTGCTCGAATGCGCTCTTCTGGCCATCTATTGTTTCGTCCATTATGTATGCATCGTATCTTGTTTCGGAAGCGATCCGCACGTAGCCGCCCACGCTGGCCACGATGTCCATGCTTGCCTCGGGCATGAGCCTGCCAAAGAATTCCTTGTAAAGCCTGGTAAGGGATGGGTCGTCCTCGACTATCAAAATCTTCATGGTCATATCGCTCACCTTGCGGAAAGTTACCGTATTTGTAGGGCATGGGAATAAAAAGGTGCGTTTTCCCGCGGGACGGGATGAACCTCCACGGGCTAAAGCCCGTGGCTTCCGAGAAGATCGGCTTTAGGCGAAAGCCACTTGAATGCGGGTGCGCTCATACACGGTTTGAAAGCTGTGGCTTTCGCGCACCCGCGGAGGTTCAGTATAAAAAGGTTTTTCCTACAAATAAGCCCCATGGATTTCTCGGGATTCTACAAGCTCCCAGTAAAGGATAGGCTGGCGAAGCTCAGGGAGGCCGGCAGGATCGGCGCGGAGGATGAGGGGCTGCTCCTGGACGGGGACGCGCTGAAGATGGAGGTGGCGGACCGCATGATTGAGAACGTGGTGGGCAGGTTCCATCTTCCGTTTGCGGTCGTTCCCGGGTTTTTGGTTAACGGAAAGGAGTATGTGGTGCCGATGGTGGTGGAGGAGCCCTCGGTGGTGGCGGCTTCCTCCAATGCGGCGAAGCTGGCGAGGGAGAGCGGGGGGTTCACCGCGGATGCGGACGAGCCGGTGATGGTCGGGCAATTGCAAATCATGAACCCGGAGGACGGGGCAATTGCGAAATTGGAGGGAAATAAGGAGAAAATATTTGCGAAGGGGAAGGAATTTGCGGTCGGGGTGGAGAGATACGGGGGAGGGCTGAAGGGGATACGCTTCAGGGAAGTGAAGACCTCGCGCGGAGAGATGGTTATTGTGGAATTCGACGTGGACGTGCGGGACATAATGGGCGCGAACACGGTGAACACCATAGTGGAGGGCACAGCTGAGCTGGTGCAGGGGATCATCGGGGGAACGGTAAGGTTGCGCATACTCTCAAATCTTGCGGTAAAAAGAAAAGCAAGGGCGAAGTGCACCTGGAAGAAGGAAGTTATCGGGGCGGAGACGGTGGAGGGGGTGCTGGACGGGTACGAGATGGCGGCGAACGACGTTTACAGGTGCTCCACTCACAACAAGGGGATAATGAACGGGATAGACGCGGTCGCGGTTGCGACGGGGAACGACTGGAGGGCGGTGGAGGCGGGCGCGCATTCCTTTGCGGCTCTGGGCGGATATCATCCTCTTACCAGATATTCTAAAGATGCGGAAGGGAACCTTGTGGGGGAAATAGAATTGCCGCTCGCGGTGGGGACCGTAGGCGGGGCGATAAATGTGAACCCCCTGGCGCAGGTCGGGCAGAAGATTCTGGGCGCGAAGGGCGCGCGGGAGCTGTCCATGGTGATGGCGGCGGTCGGGCTGGCGCAGAACTTCGCGGCGCTGAGGGCGCTGGGGACCGAGGGAATCTCAAAAGGGCACATGAAGCTGCATGCGAAGAACCTCGCGGTCATCGCGGGGGCGCACACCTTTGAGGAGATAGACAGGGTGGTCGAGAAGATGAGGGAGAGCGGGGTCTACACTGCGGAGAATGCGAAGAAAATATACGAGGAGTTGAAAAAGTGATGGGGGGTTATGATTACCCTAAAGAGAAGGGGGGAACTCCCCCTTCTTCTTGGAGAGATGAAAAAATGAAGGAATATCTGCATCTTGCGGTGCTTTTGCTGTTTTCGGCCGGTTTCTTTTTGGTCGGATACCAGGGAATTTCGGAGGAGGGGTACGGGAAGCTGCTCGTGCTGGGAATTGCTGATGCGCAGACTGCGTATTATATTGCGCTGGGGAGCGTGCTGGCCGCGCCGCTTCTGCTCTATTTCGCGCTGAAGACGGTCGGGCTTTCGGGCTGGAAGTGCATGTTTGGGGGACTGATGCTGGCTACCGCGCCGGTTGCGGTGAACAATTCGGCAATTTTGGCCGACCCCGGGGCCTCCCTGCACATGGTTGGGGCGGCTGCGGCGATACTGGCCGCCGGGCTGGCCGCGCAGGCGATAAAGAACAGGCGGGTTGGGCTGGCCCTGCTGCTCGTGGTCGCGGGGGCCGCGGTCTACCTGGGGAGCTCGGGCGGGGCCGGAGTGGATTATTACATAGGGGAATACTCATTGCTGCTGCCCTTCTCATTTGCGTTGTTTGTGGAGGGTGTGAAGGAAAGGAGGGAGGACAAGGTGGCGCCTCCGCTGTTCGGGGCGGTTGCCCTGCTCTTTTCCCATCCGATTGGGGCGGCGATTCTGGCGTGCACCAGCGCGCTCGGGCTTGCGGAGCTCTGGAAGGAGAAGGACAGGCCCATTCTTTTGGAGTTCCTGGCGGTTTTTGCGCTTTGCCTGGTGTTTGCGCATGACGACCCGATGAGAAGCGCGGTCGCTGGATTGTTCGGGTTCATAATATTCTACGCAATGATGATGATGTACAACATGAAGATGAGGGAGGTCGCCCAGCCGGCGGCGATATTGCTGATGCTGGTCGCGGCGCTCTCCATGGCCGGGAACCTCTCGGCGCAGAGGTTCGAGGGGGAAACGCTCCCCGTCCCGTCGCCTGAGACGGTCGGGATGTTCCAGTGGGCCTCGGGGAAAGGGGATGTTGGGATATTCGCCTACCCGAATGCGTTCAGGTTCTATGCGGGGAGGGAGGCGAAGGTTCTGGACCCGCTGGGGGAAGAGTGGGCCGGGACAGCCATATTCTCATATGACACGTTGGAGGCCGGGGTCGGGGGGGAGCCGAACCTCTTCTATTATCTTGCGACGAGCACCTCGCAGGACAACACGCAATACGCGGTTTACAGGAACGGGAACTACGGGC
>JAXDAS010000068.1:0-6654 GCA_034679605.1 Microcaldota archaeon | reverse complement strand
CGCCCGAGCCGGAGGAAAAGATAGCTGAAGCAGAGGGGTGGCTCGGCTACCCGATAAACCTCATCATGGCGCAGGACAAGGTGGTCGGCGAGATGCGAGATGCGGGTAGGCGCAGGTACCACGCGGGCATGGCCGCGAAGTACATACGCGCGTGGAGGGCGCTTTTCGATGGGCACGGGACGGAACTGTTCTGCACATCGTACGAATGCGGGCTTTGCGAGAGGGCGGGTGTGCTGGTTGCGCGGAGGATGGGCATACCCTCGCTGGTGATGAGCCTCGCACGCGTGGGCAGGGGGTTCGTGTTCTACGACGACACCTTAAATCCCTTCTACTGGAAGAGGGCGGGCGATGCGGAAAAGGAAAGGCTGTTCTCTGCGTACAGGGACGGGCTGGAGAAGAGGGCGGGCGTGGAATTCCAGCAGCTGAGGAAGACCGTGGAGAGGAGCCTCTCCATGGGGCCCGGGAAGGTGGGCGGATATATCGAGTTCGTGGGGGAATACGGGAGGATGAAGGAGTACGAGAAGGCGAGGTACAGGGATCCGCTCTGGAGCGCGGAGAGATACCTGAAGATAAAATTGAGGAGGGCGGCGGCGAAGAGGCATTACAGGAAGGCGGACATGGAAAGGAGGTATTTCTTCTACCCGATTCAATACGAGGATGAGGCGCAGCAGCTTGTGAAGGACCCGTTCCTCAACCAGTTCGATGTGATAGGGAGGCTTTCTTCCCTCATGCCGGTTGGGGTGGAGATTTATGTGAAGCCGCACCCGCATTACCAGGGCGGGGAGGCGTCCGGGAGCGGGCTGGCGAAGGTTGCCCGCCTGCCTAATGTGCGCATAGTGCACCACGACACAAATACTGTAAAGCTCATAAAGAACAGCCTGGGGCTGATGACCATAAACTCGACCATGGGATTCGAGGCATTGGCGCTGGGGAAGCCGGTGATTGCGTTCGGCCACGACTGGTACGCGCGGGAGGGGATAAGCGTCGTGGTACGGGACATGCAGGAGCTGGCGGAGAAGATTGTGGGCATCGCGGACAATCCGGAAAAGCATGTGGACATGGGAAAAGTGAGGGATTTCGTGGGCGGGTACCTTGCGCAGGTGATTCCCGCGGGCACGATAAAGGATTACCATATAGAGCTGAGCGACGAGGAGGCGAAGCTGGTGGCCGATGAGTTTGTGAAATTTGTGGAGAGCGGCGCGTATAAGAAAAAAGCGGGGTTTGAATGAAAGTCGCGGTCCTCTATCTGGGAAACAGGGGCGGGGGAAACACCTACACGCTGAAGATGGGAGAGGTGCTGGATTCATTGGAAGCGGAGAAGGAGTTCTTCCTCTCGGAAAAGATGGAGAACCTGGCGGATTTTGAGAAGAAGTGGAAGGGGATACACACCTTCGGCACTTTTTCAGGAATCCTTTCGGTTTTGGCGGCGCCGTTCAATGCGTGGAAAGTTATTGGGGGGATTAGGAGGTTCGGGCCGGATGTGATATACATACCGATGCTGAGCCCGCTCGTGCCCCTTGTGCTCCTCTATCCCTGGAAAGCGAAGAAGATTTTTACATTCCATGGGCAGTACCCGGGGGGAGGGGTAAAGCAGTGGTTCATAGAGAGGGCGCAGGACGTGATGGTGATGCAGAGCGACTGGGCGATTACGCTCTCCAAGCATTACCAGGAAATCGTGGAAAAGAGATACAAAAAGAAGGCGTACCTGGTGCCCCTCCTCGACATAGGGTATTACGAGGCGAGGAAGAACGGGGGGGACGGGAAGGGCCTGCTGTTTGTGGGGAGGGTCTGGGAAACCTACAAGGGCGGGGAAGTGATGGTTGAGGCGTTCAGGAAGGCGAGGGAGAAAATCCCGGGGCTGAGGCTCGTGATTGCGGGCAGCGGCTCGGAGAAATATTCAAACGAGAAGGGGATCACCGCAGTGGACAAGTGGCTGAGCGACGAGGAGTTCGGGGAGCTTATGGACTCCTCGGACATAGTCTGCGTGCCTTATGTGAGCCCCACGCCCTCGGGGGTGGTGAGCACCGCGATGGGGATGGGGAAGGCGGTGATTGCATCCGACCTTCCGGGGATGAATGAGCAGATAAGGGACGGGGAGAGCGGGCTGTTGTTCAGGGCGAGGGACGCGGACGCGCTTGCGGAAAAAATCGTGGAGCTTGTGAATGATGAGAAGAAGAGGAGGAGGTTGGGGGAGGAGGCGAGGCGGGAATCAAGGGTGCTTGTGGAGACGGTGAGGGGGAGATTGAAGGAGGCGCTCAATGGAAAATAGGGCGCTGTGGGGCGTGGTTGGGGCGGGAATCCTGCTCAGGCTCATTCCGATACTGCTTATTCTGCTGAACTCTTCACATGAAGCGCTTTATGACGGGGACAGCGGCGGCTACCAGATAATGGGGCGGGCGCTGGCGCAGGGAGACATATTCTTCTTGGGGGAAGGGGCGAGGGAAACCTCATTCATGAGGACGCCTGGATATCCGATATTCCTGGGCGCATTCTATTTTTTTGGGATGCCGGATGCGGGGACTGTGGTTTTGCAGGTTTTGCTGGACGCGGCATCCATAGTGCTGGTGTGGAGGATAACGGAAAAAATGTTCGGGGAAAGGGCGGCCTTGGCTGCCGCGGCGTTATATGCGTTCTCTCCGCTCTTCATCAGCTTCTCGTTCAAGATTCTGACGGAAACGCTGTTCATGTTCTTCTTCCTTCTCTCAAATTGGCTCTTCCTGGGATTTATGGAGAAGGGGGATGCGAAGAAGGGGTTCTGGGGCGGGCTTGCGATGGGAGTTGCGGTGCTCGTGAGGCCGGTCGCAATCCCCATTCCCATCCTTTATGCGGCCGCGGCGCTTCTGCTGAAGAAGAGGAAGGAGGCGGTTCTAGTCTTCCTGGTGGTTTCCTATCTGCCCGCGGGCGCGTGGGTGGTGAGGAATTACGCGGTGTTTGGGGAGCCGGTGTTCAGCGGGATAAGCGACATAACATATGTGTGCTGGCACGGCCCGGAGGTCGCGAAGGACCCGGGGCTGGACAGGGCGAAGTGGGGCGCGTTCATAGAGGAGTACGGGCTGGAGGACCCGAACGTGTGCGCGAGCCAGCCGCATGGAAAGATAAGCGCGGGAAAGGGGAACCTCACCGCGATGATAATGGAGAGGCCGCTGAATTATGCGAGGGCGGTGGGGATGGGCGCAATTCTGCTATTCTCTCCGATGACGCCGAATTATGTGGTAAGCACATGGGGGATGGAGCCTCCGCATTTCGGGGACATCATCCTGGAGAAGGGTTTTGACATAGGGGCGATCCTGGGGGCGCTGGCGCAGGACTGGGCCTATCTCATGCTGTTTTTGCTGTTCTCCGCCTACCAGCTGGTTGTTTATGCCGGTGCGGCATACGGGATATGGGTTGGGAAAGGAGATAAGAAAGTGGTCGGGGTTGCGCTGCTGGGGGCGGCCATCCTCGCATACCTTATTTTTGTGGGTGGGCCGGTGAACATGTATTCGGGGTACAGATACAGGGTTCCGCTCGAGCCGTTCCTCCTGGCGCTTGCGGGATATGGGGTTGCGGCCGCATCTGCCGCCAAGGCGCGCCCAAAAAGGTTAAAATGAAGTGCTGCCATAATCATTAATCCGGCGCCAGGGGTGGCGGCGGCATGCTTGCGAATTAGGTGGGATTATGGACGAACAGAAGCTTGCGGCGCTCTCGGAGATGTTCCACGAGGAATCTTTCCGGAAGCTCAAGGAATCCGGGCATTTGATATCTATAGAGGGGCTTGAGGGATATGTGGAATCCATCAAGAAAAACACATCTAGCGTGCCCGATGGAAACTACTGGAGGGGCAAGCGCGTACTTATAACTGGCGCGGCGGGGATGGTCGGGAGCACCATCGCGGACAGGCTTGTGGAGCTTGGGGCGGAGGTTTACGGCTCGGTGAAGAGGCACGCGGTGATGTTCTACCCGAACCTCCACCACCACATAAAGGCGGACGGCATAAAGACGGTGGAGGTGGACCTGAGGGATTACGGAAGGGTGGTGGCGCTCATAAAGGAGATAGAGCCGCACGTGATTTTCCACCAGGCCGCGGAGTCTTTCGTGCCTACGAGCATAAAGCAGCCGAGCTACGTGGTGGAGAACAACTGCGTGAGCACGGTGAACCTGCTGGACGCGGCCACAAAGGAGGACAAGGTGGTGGAGGGGATACAGCTCGCGTGCTCATCCGAGCAGTACGGGTTCGTTTCGGACGAGTCCGAGCTGCCGGTGAAGGAGACCAACCCCCTGAGGCCGACATCCACTTATGCGGCGACGAAGGTGTTCACCGAGAACGCGGGCAAGGCGTACTATTACATGTACAAGACGCCGGCGGTGATAACCAGGACGTTCAACCAGGAGGGCCCGCGGAGGGGCCCGCAGTTCTTCACCGCGAGGGTTGCCACGCAGATAGTGGAGTGCCTCGCGGGAAGGCAGAAGAGCATTGTGATTGGAAACCCGAACTCTGTGAGGGACTTTACGCATATCCACGATTCGGCGAACGCCCAGATAATCGCGGTGGAGAAGTGCGAGAGGGGAGGGGCGTACAACATATGCTCCGGGAAGGGCATTACAATAGCGGACTACGTGAGGCTCGCGCTGCGGACATACGGGCTGGAGGGGAAGGTTCCGGCATACGTGGACAAGGCGCTTCTGCGCCCCTACGAAAGGAAGGAGTGCCTGTTTGACGGGTTCATAGGCGACAACTCAAAATTCGTGGAAAGGACCGGGTGGAGGCCAACGAAAAGCGTCGTGGACATAATAAGGGACGGAGTGGAATACTACCAGGGCAAGGGGAAGGAAGACATAATGGGGTCGGCGAACTCCCTTTAGTCAGAACCTGCTGGAGAGCAGGAAGGCGCCTATCCTGAGCCCATCAACCATGCTTATCTTGGCTTTTCCGCCTCTTCTTTTGTAAGAGATGGGGACCTCGCATAATTTCATCCTTTTCTTCATGCACTCGGAAAAGAAGTTCGCCTCCAGCTCGAAATGGGGGGCGGTTATCCGCATATTTTTGTAGGCGTCCTTCCGGAAGGCCCAGAGGCCGGAGCACAGGTCGGAGATGCGGCCGCCGTAGAGGATGTTTCCTGAGAATGTGAGCACCTTGTTCCCGAAGGAGTTTATGCCGCTCATCGCCCCCTTCTCTATAGAGCCGGCGAAGCGGGAGCCCACGGCAACGTCGCATTCCTCCAAACGCATGAGGAGCTTGGGAATCTCTGAGGGAGGGTAGCTCATGTCAGCATCGAGCAGCACGAGCTGGTCGGCCTCTTCCTTCTGGAAGGCGGCCGCGATTGCCCTTCCTTTCCCCCTCTGGGGAAAGATAAAGACCTCCGCCCCGGATTCTTTTGCGATCTCCACCGTGCGGTCGGTGCTGCCGCCGTCCACAACGAGTATTCTCCATTCCCTGGAGACCGAGCGGATGGATTCCACAACCGCATTTATGTTGCCCTCCTCGTTGTAGGTGGGCAGAAGGACCGTGACAGACATACTAACGGATTTAAAATCCATGAATTTAAATACGGAACCCATGGATTGGGAGGGGAAGATCCCGCTATTGATAGTGATTGCCGCGGCCCTGGTATACGCTTTTGCGGACTGGGGGGTGGTCTCCCAGCTGAGGCAGCTGCCCAGCCCGATTTATGGAGGCGACTATTACTTCCAGATGGGGCAGATTACCAGGATGTATGAGACAAACCCCTTGGAATGGATGGGAAGCAGCAACGGTATTGGGGAGAGGCCCGCGTACATGCCCGTATATGGGGCGCTGGTGGCTGTTTTCGGGAAGATTATGGGGCTGGACCCGATGCACGCGATGTTCGCCTTCAGCGCGATAGTGCCATTGCTCTCTTTGCTGGCTTTCTTCTCCCTTGCGAAGGAGATTTTCGGGGACGGGAAGGTGGCGGCGCTGCTTGCGCTCCTGCTTTTCTCGGGCGCGGTGACAATGAAATATACGGAATTCACCATGTCGGTGGTCTTTCCGCTCTTCCTCTGGATGCTGTTCAGGTTCATGAAAAGGCCGGATGTTGGGAACGGGGTGCTCTTGGGGCTGATGTACGGGGTTCTGGGGCTGAGCCACGGTTCCGGGTTCCCGGTGGGGACGGCGCTTGTGTTTGCCACTTTTGCGTATGCTGGATGGAAGGCGGATTGGAAGATGGAGAAGGAAGGGCTGGCCCCTTATGGAATTGCGGCGGTTATCGGAATCCTCATCGCGATGCTCTACTGGTTCGAGCCCATATTCGTATACCACGGCTCCACAATGCTGAAAAGCGAGATTTGGAGCTTCCCGTACGATTTGCATGAGCCTGGGCAGGCAATCGGCAAGGCGGCGGAGCTTCTGGAGATGTTTTTCTTAAATTTCGCAAGCATAAATGCCGCGCTGAGGAGCGTCCTGGCGCTGGGCGGCATCTATCTCATCTGGAAGGGGAAGCTGTGGGAGGAGTACGGGTTGCTGATGGTTTCGGCGCTGATGGTGCTGGCCATTACTTTCTCATTCGTGGTGACCGCGCCGTTGCTGGACATACAGTTCATGCCTGATTACATCGCGTCGGTTTACGGATATACGATGGTTGCGCTGCTCGGGGGGCTCGCCCTGCGGGAGGTTTTGGGAAGGTGGGGGGGTGCATTCTACCTGCTGGCCGCGCTGCT
>JAXDAS010000067.1:0-3333 GCA_034679605.1 Microcaldota archaeon | reverse complement strand
TGCCGAGCCTCGCGGTCCTTGTTGGGGCGGCGAGCGACATAATAATAGCGCTGGGGGCGATGAGCCTCTTCGGGATTCCGCTCACCCTGCCCTCGTTTGCGGCGTTGCTGATGCTGGTGGGCTTCTCCCTGGACACCGATGTCCTGCTTACCACGAGATTGGTGAAGCGGAGGGGCGACCCGAGGGAGAACGCATTTGATGCCATGAAGACCGGGATGACGATGAGCTTTTCCGCGATGGTGGCGTTCCTGGTGCTGTTCGCGGTCTCCATGATCACGCACATAGCGGTCTATTACGAGATTTCGGCTGTCGCGCTTGCGGGGCTGGCGGGGGACGTGTTCGCGACCTGGGGCCTGAACGCGGCGATGGTGCTCTGGTACAAGGATGGCCAGGGCAAGAGGTGAGCCAATGATTGACGCGAAGAAGATACTTGCGGTGCTGGTGCTGCTTTTCGCTGCTGCGATTTACATCTATCCTGTGTTCTCGGGGCTTTTCCTTATGCTGGCGCTCATCGTCTTCGGGGCGCTCTCGCACTTTTGGAGGGGCAAGGAGCTGAAGATGATGGGCCTGGGTGCGATTATACTCCTTGCATTGTTCAACGTGGGCCTACACGGGCTGAAGTTCGGGATAGACTTCAGCGGGGGGACGAGGATACCAGTCATCCTTGAGCAGGCGGTGCCGTCCAGCATGATGGACGAGATGGTGGACACCATAAAGAAGAGGGCTTCGGCGTTCGGCCTCACGGAAGTGAAGGTTAGGGCGGTCGGGGAAACCCAGATAAACGTGGAGGTGCCCAGCTCGGACCCGGAGTTCATAAAGGCGGTCGAGGATGTGCTGGCGAGGCAGGGGGTTTATTCCGGCATAACGGATGGAAAAGAAGCGATGAGGGGGGAGTACATACTGCCCGGGACCATCTACAGGGTCCCCACGCAATCCCTGCGCGGGGAGGACTGGGCGGTCGCGTTCTCGGTGAACAGGGAGGGCGCGGAGCATTTCGCGGAGGCGGTGAAGGGGAAGGCGAATTACCCAATTTACATGTTCCTGGACAGGCCGAACGACGCGATTGTGGTCGCCACGTGGGAGGAGCTTACGAAGAGCACCGAGCTGGCAGCCGACAGGGAGGGGCTCACGTCCGCGATGCACGAGTGCCTGAGGCTCGAGGGAAACGACATAGAATTGTACGTTTATGGCGGAGAATTGGGGAACCTGACCCCGAAGACGAACAGGACGAAAGCAGTTGTCTCAAAAACCCTTTCCGGAAGCATAGGGCCCGAGCTGGAGGCGAGGGGCTTCCAATTGAGCATAGTGGAGGACGGGGACGTGTCGCCAAAATTCCAGGTGACGCAGGGGGCCGAGGGCACAGTGGTGGACGAGTGGAAGGCGGTTGGGCTCCTTTCCGCACCCGTGCTTTCGCCTTCCATAACGACGGGGATACCGAATTACGGGTACCAGATAGGCGGGGCCGCGCAGGGAACTGGCGCAGAGAAGACGCAGAATGCGTATGAGAGCGAGAGGAAGATAGAGTCCATACTCAAGGGAGGGGCCCTGCCGGTGCAGATTTCCATCGGGTCGAAAACGGTGGTGCCCGCGCCCCTGGGCGAGGAGTTCCTCAGGCTGAGCATCATAGGGCTGGGGCTGGCGCTTGTTGCCATCTCGATGCTGGTTTCGCTGAGGTACAGGAAGGTGAGCATACTCCTTCCGATTATCGCTATAAGCCTCTCGGAGATGATAATACTGCTATCGGTGATTGGGTCGTTCACAATAGACCTTGCGGGGATGGCGGGCATAATAGCGGCGATCGGGGTTGGTGTGGATTCGCAAATCGTGATTACGGACGAGTTGCTGAAGAAGGGAGGGACACGCGACGAGAAATTGGCGAAGGCTTTCGAGATTGTGACCACCACGGTCACGGTGGCTGTGTTCGCGATGGTGCCTTTGCTTTTCTCCGGGATGGTGGAGATTATCGGGTTCGCGATTTCGACCATATTGGGTGCGTTGCTGGGGCTTTTGATATCCAGGCCGGCGTATGCCGCGATAGTTGAGGGGATTGGGGATCAATTGTAACCATGGTTACAATATAGGGGTATTGAGATGAAGGAGCTTATCATCCACGCGGACAGGGTTTCGTACGAGACCACCCGGAAGACGAAGGTTGCCGAGGAGATTTCCAAGGAGATGGAAAAGGGCGAGATGAAGGACGTAATCTGGGTCCGGATTGCTGTTGAGAAAAGCGATGAGGAGGACCTGAACGGGATCGCGCAGCAGGCCGTGGACGATTTGATTTCTGTCTCGGACCAGGTGAAATGCAAGAACGTGATGCTTTACCCGTATGCGCATTTGCTTTTCGGGAGCGTTCCCGCTTCCCCGGAGAACGCGATAAAACTATTGAAGGACATCGAGGGGGCGCTGAAGGAAAACGGGTTTGAGGTTTTGCGCGCTCCTTTTGGATATTATAAGAAATTCAAGGTGGACACGAAGGGCCACCCTTTGAGCGAGCTTTCACGCGTATTCACCCCGGGGATGAAGGCTGAGAAGAAGGAGATGAAGATAAAGAGCGTGGAGACCGAAGAGAAGGTTTCCAGTTCTTTAACAAAGGAGGCTGGGCTGAAGAGCAGGTTCTATGTGCTTACTCCGGACGGAAAGTTGGTGGAGCACGAAAAGTTCAATTACAAGGGGCACGAGGGATTGCAGAAGTTCATGACCTACGAGACGAAGAAGGTCAGGGCGTATGAGAAGGAGCCGCCGCACATAAAGATAATGAAGGAGCATGAATTCGTGGATTATGAGCCCGGGACGGACCAGGGGAACTTCCGCTGGTATCCGAACGGGCGGCTCATAAAGAAAATACTGGAGAAGAGCATCACTGACTTTTGCGTGGATTATGGGGCGATGGAGGTCGAGACGCCCATAATGTATGATTTCGAGCATCCCACGCTGAAAAAGTATCTTGACCGCTTCCCTGCAAGGCAGTATGTGGTGCTTTCGGACGAGAAGAAACTGTTCTTGCGGTTTGCGGCTTGCTTCGGGCAGTTCCTGATGGCAACAGGGATGGTGATTTCGCACAAGCACCTCCCGATGAAGATGTACGAGCTTACGCGGTATTCTTTCAGGCGCGAGCAGGGCGGGGAGCTTGCGGGGCTGAAAAGATTGCGCGGGTTCACGATGCCGGATATGCACGCCTTCTGCAAGGACATTCCGCAATCACAGGAGGAGTTTGAGAGGCAATTGGGATTGGGAATTTCCTGGCTTGGGTCTGTTGGGCTGTATGATAAGGCCGAGATCGGCTTTCGCATAGAGACGGACTTCTACGAGAAGAACTAGGAATGGTATAAG
>JAXDAS010000066.1:0-6737 GCA_034679605.1 Microcaldota archaeon | reverse complement strand
CCTGTCAAGGCCCATCAGGCCGTCCATCTCCCTTTTTCTCCGCCCCGCGTCCAATTCCAGGAAGTACCCTATGTTGTTCTGCTCGGAATATACGGCTCTGTTGAACAAATCATAATCGACGCCCAATTTTTCCGCGGCCATCTCGCTCACGCGCGCCTGGCCCGAGTCCAACAGCTTCCCGCCCTCGTAAATCTTCGCCGCCGCCTCCGCGCCCCGCGCGTTTTTCCTCAGCGCCCTCACGATGCGGTAGCTCCTGCCGCCGCGTGAAAACTCCAGCTCCACGCCAGCCTCCTTCTCCCCGTGCCTGAATAAGTCCTCGGTGCTGACGCTCTTCCTCCTGAGCGCGGGGAAGGTCCCGTAAAGCGCATAGCATATCGCGTCAAGCACCGCGCTCTTCCCGCTGCCCATTATCCCGACAATGAGGTTCGTCCCTTTCCCGAACTGAAGCCGTGTGTGCGCATGCGACCTCCAGTTCCTCAGTTCCAACGAGCCTATCATCCGCCATAATATCTCAAATATATATTAAGAACGATGCGCATCCCCCGCGCCCCGCGGCAGCGGCCGTCCAGCACCCCTTATAATATTTGTCATCCATTCTCTTCGCATGAAGCGCATAGCATTGTTACTGGGGATTTCGCTCCTGCTTTTCGGGTGCCTTGACTATTTCGTGCTGGAGCCCGCGGGCCCGCCTCAGGAAATAAACGAGACCCCCCAGCAGGAGGTTCTTTGCATAGACACGACCCCGGCCAACTCATGCTCGTCGGCCAAGCCATACTACTGCACGGCATCCGGCGCGCTCATCTCCGACGCCCAATACTGCGGCTGCCCGCCCGGAACCGTGGTTGACGGCGACGACTGCGCCCCGTTCTGCTCGGACGGGACGGCCCCGAACTCCTGCTCGCCAAACAGGCCGATGTACTGCACCCACGACTCCACCCTCATTGAGAAGGCCTCGGTGTGCGGCTGCCCCGCGAACGCAACCCGCTCCGGGGATTCCTGCATTTCCAGATGTTCGGACGGAACCGCCGCGGGCGAATGCTCGGCGCAGCAGCCCTACTATTGCTCCGAGACGCTTTCCCTGGTCGATGACCCATACAGGTGCGGCTGCCCAGCCGGAACTGTCCTTATAGATGGCAACTGCCTCGCCGCGGCCTGCGTGGGAGGACCCCCTGCCGGGGAATGCTCGGCGAAGCCGCCAAACTACTGCGACCCCGCGACGCTCGCCATAGTCTCCAACCCGGGCAAATGCGGCTGCAACTACGGGAGGATAGCCACCCCGGACGGGCTTAACTGCGTCACCCCGCGCACGTACGCCTACCGCGAGGACAGGGAGGTCCATCCCTCCCCCAACGTGCTGATGCGCGTCAGGAACTCCGAGCATGTAGAATGCGAGAACGCCGACTACATCCTTTTCGACCTCAGCATAACCAACGAGGGCACCGAGCCCGTCTCCTTCTCCGAGGCCCAGTTCCCGGCCCTCCAGATTTTCAAGGACGAGAGCTACAAATGGCTTGCAGTGGAATACCCGGTGAACGATTCCATCTGCAGGGAGCAGGTAAGGTTCCCGTGGAACTCGTCCATCCGCCCCGGGGAGAGATCCGCGGGCATCGTCTGGTACAGGCTCCTGAACTGGAAGAGCGACGCCGCTTACTACGCCTACTACAGCATGCCGGGCGTCGCCTACGGGTTCAAGCTCGACATCTGAGGCGCATCTTTATAATTTTTCTTTCCGTTCCCACAGCATGAAATATGCCGCATTGTTCCTGGGGATTTCGCTCCTGCTTTTCGGGTGCCTGGACTACTTCCGCTTCGAGCAGGCGGGCCCTCCCGTGCAGGCGGGCGAAACCCAGGGCGGCGGAGCGGCCCCCTCGGGCCGGCTCACATGCGCGGACGGCACCCCGGTGAACTCGTGCTCTTCCGCGAAGCCCAACTTCTGCACCGCGTCCCAGGCGCTCGAGCCCAACCCGCCGCTGTGCGGCTGCCCGGCCGGCGCCATTTTGCAGAACGACTCCTGCGTCTCCCAGTGCCAGGACGGCACATCTCTCGAGAGGTGCTCCCGCACCAAGCCCAAGTTCTGCAACCAGTACGGCCAGCTCGTGGACAAGGCATCCATGTGCGGATGCCCAGAGCTTTCGGTCCGCTCCGGCGAGATATGCGCCCCGGCCTGCCCCGACGGCACGCTCCCGGGCGGGTGCTCGGAAACAAAACCCAATTACTGTTCCGAATCCCTCACCCTCGTATCCAATCCTTCAGAATGCGGCTGCCCGGACGGCCAGGTGTTCCAGGACGGGAGGTGCAAGGCCGCCAAGTGCATAGACGGCACCCCAGTGGGCTCCTGCTCCTCAAGCATGCTTCCCATGTACTGCGGAGAGTCGCTCACGCTGGTGCGCAACCCGCGCGTGTGCGGATGCCTGGACACCGAAATCCTGAGCGAGGACAGCTCGCAGTGCCTAAACCCCTCGAGCATGGAATACGAGGAGGGGGACAAGTTCAAGATTTTCGACGACGCCTACATGCGCGTCAGCGAGGCGGAATGGATTGAGTGCACCACCGGCGATTACATCCGGCTCCAGCTCCAGATAGACAATTCCGAGGGGGACACCGCCTACCCGCTTGACCAGTTCGACGTGGGCCTGCTCGGGATCACCGGCCCCGAATACTACGACCGCGACTGGATACCGGTCCAGTTCCCGTCCCACGACGGCATGTGCGTTGAGGACGACAAGTTCGCCTGGACCTACACCTTTGCCGGCGACATAAACACCGGCATGGTGTGGTTCTACCTGGACGGCGGCTACGATTCGGACGCCGACTATTATTTCTACTATAGGGAGATGATGGTGGAGCTGGACCCGTGAGCGCTCAGAGCGGCACGCAGTAGGCTACCCCGCTCCTGTCGTATTCGCATTCAGTAAGGCAAGTGTACCTCTCGTAAGTTATGTCGTTCCCCGAGCAATAGTACTCGTACAGCACCCTGCCGTCCGACTGGTCGCAGCTGTCCTTGTGCGTGACCGCGCCCTTGGTTACGGTCCCGGCCACGATGTACTGCCTCCCCCCGTCCGTGTCCTCGCACACGGCCTCTATGCACCTCCCGGTTTCGCAGGCCTCCTCCGGCTCGCAGGCCATGGAGCGCGTCTGCACCTTCAGGTCCGAGCAGTACCTCTCCAGCACATTCCTTCCGGAGCAATCGTCGTTTTCGCTGTATGAATATCCGTTGTCGGTGTATACGCGCGCCGACCCGCGCGTGTATTTGTCCTGCCCCCCGTCGCTGTCTTCGCACTGGGCAGGAGAACACACCCCGTTCCAGCACATCTCTCCGTATCCTGTGCAGAGTATGGAAGCGTAGTCATATCCCGAGCTTCCGCAGAAATACTCCTTCAGCGTGTACATGTCCGTGCAGGAATCCGGATAGCTCCTGCCATCATAGGAAACCGTCCCGAAAACAGACCTCCTGTTCCCTCCGTCCGTGTCCGTGCAGGTGACCCTCGTGCACTCCCCGCCCGAGCACGTCTCGCCGCTCCCGCAGTTCCTGAGCTCGTATTCCACATCGTTCCCGTCGCAATAATATTCCCTGACCGTGTCCGAGTCGTAGCAGCCGTCCTCCCACTCCCCGCTCCCCTTGGTCACGGTGCCGAACTCGTCCTCGTCCCTCCCCCCGTCGTCATCCCTGCAGGTGTACTCAACACACCTCCCGTCGCTGCAATAGTACTCGTCCCCGCAGTTCGCGGTGGCCTGCACCATCGTGTCCCCCGAGCAATAGTATTCCTTCACGCTCGAAGTGCCCGAGCAATAGTCCGTGTAGACCCCGCCTCCTTCCCTCACTGTGCCCCTCTCAAAAATGTCCATGCCCCCGTCCGAATCGCTGCACACGGCCGCGGCGCAGGCGCCGTCCGCGCAAACCTTCCCGCTCCCGCAGGCAAGGCTAATGCTTGCAATTCCCCCTGCTGCAGAACAATAGTACTCCTTCACAGTTGCTTCATCCAAGCACTCGTCGGTTTGCCTCTCCGCCCCCCTTGCGGTCGTCCCGAGGGCATCTGCCGCCTGCCCCCCGTCGCTGTCCATGCACTCCGGGGAGGCGCACCTCCCGGCCGAGCACTCGCTCCCCTCCGGGCACGTTATCCTCTCGCTCCGCACCTCATTGTCCAGGCAGTAGTACTCAAAAACGGCGGCAGTGCTGGCGCATGAATCGTTATACTCCGTCCCGCCCTTGCTTATCCTACCGGCCTCCAGCGCATTCTTCCCGTTGTCCGAATCCGTGCACTGCCCGCCAGTCGCGTTCCCCGCCTCGCACCTTCCCCCGTATGCCACGCTGGCGCCAGCCTGCCTCGCATAGCACTCATTAGTATACGTGTTCCCGTCGCTGCCGCACACATATGAAACCTCGCTGCCGCACTGCTCCTGTGCGGGCTCAAGGCACCCGAAAAGAACCAAACCCAAGGCCAAGGCGAATGCAATCCCTCTCATGGTGCAGATAATCCAGAGTAAAGTTTTAAACAGTTAATCCGGATTTCCCCCCATGCCCAGAACCGCAATAGTGATAGGCGCCGGCTTCGGCGGCCTCTCAGCCGCCGCGCTCCTCGCAAAGAAGGACCTCCGCGTGACCGTCATAGACAACAATCCTATGCCCGGCGGCCGCGCCATCTATTTCACCCAGAAAGGTTTCCTCTTCGACCGCGGGCCCTCCTGGTACCTTATGCCCGAAGTTTTTGAAAAATTCTTCGCGGAATTCGGCAAGAAGCCCTCCGATTATTTCAAACTTGTCCGCCTCTCCCCATCCTACCGCGTCTTCTACGAGGAGGGTAAAACAACAGACGTCCCGTCCGAGCCGGAAAAAATCCGCTCCCTTTTCGCGGAGCTCGAGCCCGAAGGAGAAAAAAAGCTGGACAAATACCTTTCCCAGGACCAGTACAAATACGACGTTGCAATGGAAAAATTCCTCTACAAGGATTACAAGTCCCTCCTGGACATGGCCGACATCCGCCTCGCCCCCGAGGCCCTCCGCCTCCACCTCTTCTCCAGCATAGATTCCTACGCAAAGAGATTTTTCAAATCCATCCAGGCCCGCAAAATACTCGAATACACCATGGTCTTCCTGGGCGGCTCCCCCTCCAACACGCCCGCCTTATACTCCATAATGTCCCACGTCGACCTCACCCTCGGGGTATGGTACCCGATGGGCGGGGTGCGCATGCTCGCCGAGGCGATGGCAAAGCTTTGCGAAGAATTGGGGGTAGAATTCCACTTCAACGAGGAGGTGAAATCCATAAACATAAAGGGCGGGAAAGCAGTGGGCGTGACCACCTCCCTTTCCGCCTACTCCGCGGACATAATAATCGCGAACGCGGACATGCACCACGTGGAGATGGAGCTCCTCCCGCCCGAGAGCCGCACCTACGACGAAAAATACTGGTCCTCCCGAACCATGGCCCCGTCCGCCCTCCTTTTCTACGTGGGGGTGGACAAAAAGCTCCCCCAGCTCTCCCACCACAACCTTTTCCTTGCCGAAGACTGGGACGCCCATTTCGACTCCATCTTCAAAACCCGCACCTGGCCCGAAAACCCCTCCTTCTACCTGGGATGCCCCTCCCGCACCGACCCTTCAGTCGCCCCAAAGGGGAAGGAAAACCTCTTCTTCCTGGTCCCTGTCGCCGCGGGCCTACAGGACACGGACGAAATCCGCGAACATTATTTCCAAAAGACCATCTCCTCATTCGAAAAGCGCATCGGCGAGCCCATAAAAGACGACATAATAACCCGCCGAATCGTCTCCCACCGCGACTTCCAGAAGGACTTCAACGCCTACGAGGGCACCGCCCTGGGCCTAGCCCACACCCTTTTCCAGACCGCTGCCTTCCGCCCGGCCCACAGGAGCAAAAAAGCAAGTAATTTATACTATACTGGGCATTACAACCATCCGGGAGTCGGGGTGCCGATGGTCATAATCTCATCGCACATAGTGGCAGAGGAAGCAGTGAAAGGATGAAGAATAACAATCTAAATTCCATATTCAAAAAGGGCAGCACGACCTACTTCTACAGCAGCATCTTTTTCCCTGAAAAAATCAAGAAAGACGTGTTCTCGTTATACGGATTCGTCCGCACAGCGGACGATTTGGTGGATTCCGTCCCCCAGCAGCACGAGGCTTTCCACGCACTAGTACAAAACTACGGCCGCGCGAAGGACGGCGAAAAAACAGGCGTAATCTACATAGATTCCTTCGTTGATTTGGAGAGGAGATTGGGCTTCGACCCGGAGTGGACCTATGCGTTCCTCCGCTCTATGGAGATGGACCTCTTGGGAAGGGAGTACAAAACCGCTTCGGACGTGGACGCATACATGTACGGCTCCGCGGAGGTGATAGGGCTATTCATGGCGAAAATACTCCGCCTCCCCCTTGAGTCATACCGCTACGCCCGCCTTCTCGGAAAAGCGATGCAATACACCAACTTCATCCGCGACATAGACGAGGACTGGGGCATGAGGCGCACCTATTTCCCGAAGGAGGATTTCGAGGAGTTCGGCCTTTCCTCCCTTTCCCGGGAGCACGCGGAATCCAACCCCGAAGCCTTCCGCGCCCTCATCCGCAAAAAGATCTGCCAGTTCCGCGAGCTCCAGTCCGAAGCTGAAAAGGGCTTCAAATACATCCCGCACAGGCTCCTCATCCCAATACGCACCGCCTCCGAGATGTACAAGTGGACCGCCTCCGAGATTTACCGCGACCCGTTCATCGTATATAA
>JAXDAS010000065.1:0-5752 GCA_034679605.1 Microcaldota archaeon | reverse complement strand
GCCATCGAAGAGAGGGACCCGAAGGAGGTGTGGGAGAAGCCTCCGAAGGGCGTGAAGGTTTCGAATCCGGCTTTCGATGCCACGGCCGCGAGGTACATTAACGGATACATAACCGAGATGGGAGTTGTGCCGCCACAGGGGCTGTGGACGGTCGCGATGAAAAAACTGGCGAGGGAGATATGATGATTGGGATAATAAAGAAGGCAGTGGGCGCTGGAACAAGGGGGAAGGGCGCTCCGGCCAGGCCGGAAGCGAACCACAACCACCACAACAACCAGATAATGAGCGAAGAGGAGAGGCAGAAGAGGAAGAAGAAGGAGGAGCTGTGGGAGCAGAAGAAGTACATAGTGCAGGCGCACGTGATAGACATACAGACCGGGAAGAACATAGTGGTGCTGAACGAAGAGGAGGCGCAGGAGAACGACATAAGGCAGGGTTACAGGGTCGACCTCAAGACCACGGGCGGCGTGAGGGTATGCATAGTGGACCTGAGCAAGGAGATGGTGAAGAGGGGCGAGATAGGGGTGTTCGGGGACGTCGCACACGTCCTGGACATAGAGGAGGGCGACATACTCCAGGTCGTGAAGATGGAGAGGCCCGCCAGCGTGGACTACATAAAGAAGAAGCTGGACGGCGAAGGGCTGGAGGCGACGCAGATAGAGACGATAATCCACGACCTGATGGACAACAGGCTGAGCGAGGCCGAGCTCTCGGCATGGATAACCTCAACATACATACGCGGCATGGGCGAGGACGAGATAGTGGCGCTCACGAACGCTATAGTCGGCTCGGGGAACCAGCTCGACCTGAACGTCAAGCCCATCGCGGACAAGCACTGCATAGGGGGGGTCGCCGGGAACAGGACGACGATGGTGCTTGTGCCGATGATAGCGGCGGCTGGGATATATATCCCGAAGACGTCCTCGCGCTCGATCACATCCGCTTCGGGCACGGCGGACACCATGGAGGTGCTCGCGCCCGTGGATTTCAGCGTGGATGAGATGAGGCGGATAGTGCTGAAGACCAGGGGGGCGATAGCGTGGGGAGGCGGGATGAACCTCGCCTCCGCGGACGACAAATTGATAAAGATAAGGAACCCGCTCGCGCTGGACCCGAGGGGCATGCTGCTGGCCAGCATACTCGCGAAGAAGAGGAGCGTGGAGGCCCAGTACGTGGTGGTGGACATACCGCTGGGGAGGGGCGTGAAAGTCATGAACATGGACGACGCCGAGGCCCTGGGCGCGGATTTCATCAAGATAGGGAAGAGGCTGGACATGACCATAGAGGGGCTCATCACGGACGGCTCCGAGCCCATAGGGAACGGGATAGGGCCGGGATTGGAAGTGAAGGATGTGATGGCCGTGCTGCAGGGCGGGGGGCCCGCGGACCTGCGCACGAAGAGCTGCCTGCTCGCGGGGAAGCTACTGGAGCTGGTGGGCAAGGTCGGCCCGGGCCAGGGATACGACACGGCGATGACATTCCTCCGGAACGGGAAGGCATGGGCCAAGATGAGGGAGATAGTGGAGGAGCAGGGAGGGAATCCTAACATCAAGGAATCCGACATACCCATAGGGAAATACAAGCATTCGGTGAAGGCGGACAAGGAGGGGAAGATCAGCCACATAGACAACAAGGCGATATCAAGGATTGCCCGCGCGGCCGGGGCGCCCAAGAACAAGGGCGCTGGGATCTACCTTTACAGGCTGAAGGGCGACAGGGTTAAGCCCGGCGACCTTCTTTTCGACATCTATGCGGAGAGCGAATCCGCGCTGGACTATGCGATAAAGGCCATGGATGTCTGGAAGCCCATAGAGCTGGAGAAGATGCTGCTTGGGACCATGCGGTAGATCTCTTGGACATAAGGACCGTAATCTTCGACATGGACGGCGTGCTGTACAGGGGGGAGAGGGCCATCCCCGGCGCGAAGGAGGCGGTGCTGGAACTGGAGGAGATCGGGGCGGAGGTGTTTTTCCTCACCAACAACGGTTCGCGCACGAGGGGGCATTTTGCCGGGAAGCTGGCATCTTTCGGGATAAGGGCTCCCTTGGAAAGGGTCTATTGCACCAGCTACGGGGCCGCAAGGTATATGGCGGAGAACATGCCGGGGTCTTCCGCATATGTGCTAGAGGAGGACACGGAAGACGAGTTCACAAAAGCGGGGGTAAGATGCGTCAAAAGCGAGGACGCGGACGCGGTGGTTGTTGGGCTGGACAGGAACCTTACTTATGCGAAATTGTCGGTAGCGTTCAGGGCGCTGGCGAAGGGCGCGCATTTCATAGCAACCAACGACGACCCGGCGTATCCGGTGGAGGACGGATTTTTGCCGGGGGCCGGGGCGATCGTGGCTTCGCTCGCCTATTCGACCGGGAGGAAGCCTCTGATAATCGGCAAGCCCGAGCCCTACATGCTGGACTTGATTGTGGAGGAGCACGGGCTGAGGAAGGAAGAGGCCCTGATGGTCGGGGACCAGCTCTCCACGGATATCCTTATGGCGAAGAGGGAGGGCATGAGGAGCGCGTTGGTCCTGACAGGGGTGAGCTCCCGCGCCGAGGCAATGGAAGGCAGCATAAGGCCGGATTTCGTAGCGGACAGCGTGGGGGATATTCCGGAAATAGTGAGGAATGCTATTCGACAGTGACTGATTTTGCGAGGTTCCTCGGCCGGTCGGGGTTTATGCCTCTCCCCACGCTCACGTAATAGGCGAGGAGCTGGAGCGGGACCACCATCGCGAACGGGTGAAGTAGCGGATCCGTGCTTGGCAGCTTTATTGAAAGGTTGGATTCACTCTCTATCTCCGGGCTGTTGTTGAGGGATAACACGAGGCCGCCCCTTGCGCGCACCTCCTTTATGTTGCCAAGCATCTTGTACACGCTCTCGTCGCTGGGGGCGAGCGCGACCACCGGGACGCCCTCGGCGATGAGGGAGAGCGGGCCGTGCTTCAGTTCTCCGCCAGGGTAGGCCTCCGCATGGATGTAGGATATCTCCTTGAGCTTGAGGGCGCCCTCCATCGCGATGGGCACCGAGAGGCCCCTGCCGATGAAAAAGACGTCGGTTTTTCCCTTTATGCTTTCTGCAATCTTCCTTATCGCATCCTCATGCTTCAGGGACTCTTCGATTATTTTCGGTATTTCTGAGAAGTCGTTGTCCGGGAAAAGCAGCCTGTATATGACCGCGAGCTGGGAGGTGAAGGTCTTTGTTGCCGCGACCGAGACCTCTGGGCCGGAGTTCAGGTAGACCACCTCGTCCGCAATCCTCGTGATGGAGGAGCCGACTACGTTTGTGAGCGCGAGGATTTTCGCCCCCTTTTCCTTGGCGTATTCCAGGGCCCTCATCGTGTCCGCGGTCTCGCCGGACTGCGAGATTGCTATGACGAGCGTTTCGCTGTCAGGCCTTGCGATGAAGGGGTATTCCGAGGCGATTACCGCGTCGCAGGACTTGCCAAGGTGCCTGGAGGACAGGAACTTGAACATAAGGGCCGCATGGTAGGAGGTGCCGCACGCAGTTATGTGCACTTTTTTGAATTGGGAGAGCAGGGCGTTCGCTGCGGAAACCCCGGTCGCGAGAGATTCGTAGACGAAGTGCTTCTGGTCGTATATCTCCTTGAGCATGAAATGGGCATATCCGCCCTTTTCCGCCATCTCCGGGGACCAGTCCACGTGCATCGGGGTTTTCCTGAGCTCCTTCCCCTCCAAAGAGTAGAACTTTACTCCCTGCGGCTCGAGGACCGCCGCCTCAAGCTCGCCCATCGGCACGAAATCCCTGGTGTATTCTAGCATGGCTGTCATGTCCGAGGCGGCGAAGCTCTCGCCCTTGCCCAGCCCGATGACCAGGGGGCTGTTCTTCCTCGCCACGTAGAGCTTCCTCTCCCCCTCGGCCAGCAGCGCTATGGCGAAGGAGCCCCTAAGCCTGCCGGCGGACGCGAGGAGCGCCTGGAACGTGCCCTTTCCGTGCTTTTTTTCTTCCTCAACCAGATGGACGACTATCTCGGAATCGGTCTCGGAGGAGAATTTGTGCCCTTTCTTTTCGAGCTCGCCCCTCAGCTCCTGGTAGTTCTCTATCACTCCGTTGTGCACCATGGCTATCTTCCCGGAGCAGTCGGTGTGGGGGTGCGCGTTCTCCTGGCAGGGGACGCCGTGGGTGGCCCAGCGGGTGTGGCCTATGCCGGTCGTGCCGTCCATGGAGGTGAACTGGAGCGCGGCCGAGACCTCCTCCACCATGCCCTTGCCCTTGCGGAGCTCCATCCCCCGGGGGGTGTCCACGACCACGCCCACCGAATCATAGCCCCTGTACTCGAGGGTCCTGAGGCCCTTGTAGATTATCTCGGAGGCCTTCCTGTCCCCCACGTAGCCGATTATCCCGCACATTAGAGCACCATTAATGAGATATTATTAGAAGGTTGGAAAAGGTTAAAAGGCTGCCCTAGAGCAGGGAGAGATATTCCTCCTCGACCGGATGCAGTTTCGCGGGGATGCAGAAGCAGAAGGGCGGCTTGCCCAGGTTTTTGCCCCTGAGCTGGCCGCGGGAGCCGTAGGATATTTTCTCATCCGGATGCCCGACCCGGCTCAGTATGATCAGGCTCTCAAACACCTTCTTCCCGTATTTTTTCTCCATCTTTTCCAGTTGCCCAAGGGCAGCTTTGGCGTCCATCGGGCCGAGCTCGGGGTCAAGGTCCAGCAAAAGGAGGGTGTGCATGCCCGATGAAAGGTTTTGCTCGATGAGCTGGAGGGGCGAAACAGGCTCGTAATTCTTCCTCCAGTATGCGAGTGTCACGGTTTTGCCGAAGCGGTAGGGCTGGAGGCCGGACTTGCCCGGGGCGGCGGAGAGTATGGAGGAGTTGTGCACTATGCGGACTGGGACGCCCGCCCTCTTCGCGTCTATCAAAAGAGAGACGTGGGTGGTGGCCGCGAGGGGGTCGCCCACGACCAGCAGGCATACGGAAGCGGATTTTGCCCTTTCCGCAAGGAATCCGCCCTCGACCTTGTCGCGGGCCAGGCGGGTTGCTTTTTTGCCGATGGCATTCTCAAGCTCCGCCATTTCCTTTTCCTCGATGGGCATCGTGTAGGACTCGAGGTAGAGCTCATCGGATTTCTTCGCCTCTTCCAGGCCTTCAAGGGTGATGTCGTATGCCACCCCCAAACCCACAAGCGAGAGCATGTCAGGTCCCCGCCATCATGCGCAGGACGTCGCGCAATCCTGGCGCGAGCCCTATTATGATGAATATGAGCAGTATGTAGCGCTTCTCCTCGTCCGAAAGCCTCTCCTTCCCCACGAAATAGGCGGCCGCGAACGCGATGCCGATTTTTATGAGGTAGAAAAGCAGGTATGTGTCCAGGAATTCGCCGACCGCGCGGGAGACGACGTGCTGCTCGAAATATTGGATTCCTGTGAGAGGGGAAAAGATGTCGATTATGTAGAAGGTGGCGGCTCCATCGAGTGCCTGTGCGCCCACCACCAAAGAGGATGGGATGTTGCGGAAATGGAAATACGCAATGGCGAGGGGGATTGCGGCCATGAGAAGGACGGGGATTGCGTGCACCCAGTAGTGGAGGAATGGGAGGAGGAGCATTAGGTGGAAGGCGAAGAGCGAGAGGCCTATGTATTTCAGGTATTGCATTTTTTTGAAATGGCTTAGGATTGCGACGCATGCGAGAAGAGCGGCAGCCACGACCAGGTAGATGCCCGGGGTGACCGTGATGAACCCGTACTGGTAGAAGCCGGAATCCAGGACTAATTTGTGGAGCGGGGTGGCGTC
>JAXDAS010000064.1:0-3307 GCA_034679605.1 Microcaldota archaeon | reverse complement strand
GCCCCTGCACTATCCCGAGGACTATTGCGGAAAGGAGATCCATGGGGATAAAAATAATCGAAGGATTATAATTGCTAGCGAGTCTTGGGGGGTTTCATCGCTCCCAAAAGGCCGATCTCCAGGCACTCCAGGTATTCCTGGTCCCAGCCCTGGAGGGCGGTGAAGGTTTCATGCACGTATTTTTCATTCTCCTTTTTGGAGAGATTGGAGGACCATGCAAGGATTGATATGGCGCTCACGAAAAGCTCGGCCCTGCAGGCCTTGCACATGTCCATGCATGAGAATATGAACTCGTTTATCGCCTCGGGTCTTTCCTTCCCGTATGAGCAGACATTCTCAAAAGCGGAGAGGAACGTGGTGAAGACATCGTTGCCGCGGAGGGGGAGGTGCGCAAGCACTATCCCTGGCTGGCTGTCGTCCTCCTTGCTTATCCTTATCCTCCTGCAGAAGGTTGATGCCTCGGAAATGGCGCGCAAGATGGAAAAGGCGCCTGAGCCGGTGCTGGCTGAAGGTTCGATACGGTTGGCGGAGAGGCGCATGGTTTTGACGACCACTTCACGGCATGTTTCCTGGCCGCCTCCGTTGTTTACGAAGTTGTCCGCGACCCGGCAGAGCAGGTTTGAGAACGCGGAGGCCATGCCGTGGTTTCCTTGTGAATTGCTTATGCAGAAATCAGCGCATTCAACCGCAAGGTCCTGGTGGCCGGTGAACTCGTATATTCCGAAAATGCTCACCACGAAGCCTATCTTGGACCTGCTCTCCGGGAATTTGTCTATCCTTTCAAAAAGCTCGTTCACAAACCTGTCGCGGTCAAGGAACTCATAATCCATGGAAAGGGCATGGATGAGGTCGCGCATCGTCCTTCCGGTCTTAAGATACCTGTCCACTTCCTGCGCAAGGGCGCCTTCTGCCTCGTCCCTCCTGGAGAGGTAATCCATGTCGGAATCGTGCCTTGTCGGCTGGGACTTGAGGCGCGGAGGGGGGCGGGGGCCCAGCACGGACTCTGGGGGCTGCGAGGATATGCGTATCTTCTTCGCGGTCCCGTTATTCATTCTTTTACCTGTTTTGTGCGTTCATTGTCGGCTTAAAATCATTCTTGGGGGCCGGCACCGTGCAGGCCTCAAACTGCGGAGTTGTGTTGCTCATCACCGCCGCCCCGTTTTGGGATTGTGTCTGCGGGCGCCTTTCCGGAACCGAACCCAACGTCATCAGCGCGGCCGGAATCCCTCCGAGCGTTATTATGCCCGCGGCGAGCACCATCCTCTGCCCGAACGTGAGTTTTTTCACCCTTTCTGGGGCTTTTTTATTCTCAACTTCCGGCGGCTTCCTTTCCGAATCAGTTGCGTTTTTTTCAAACGGCGCGGCTGCCATGTTACCCCCGCCTAATTTACGCACATAATGTTTATAAGGGTTGGGTGGTGGAGTGTGGCACTTGAATTTGCACTGTGCAAATTTAATAAGCGTATTTGAGAAGGGGTGTGCATGAAGGAGGCAATCCTCTGGAAGGCGATGCCTAAGAAAGAGGTGCAGTGCTACCTCTGCTACAGGATGTGCAGGATTAGAGATGGGGACCGGGGCTTTTGCAGGATAAGGGAAAACCAGAAGGGGAAGCTTTACGCTCTTACTTATGGGAAGGCAATCGCCGCGGAAGTGGACCCGATAGAGAAGAAGCCGTTCTACCATTTCATGCCGGGAACGGAATTGTTTTCCGTTGCGACCGTGGGCTGCAACTTCAGGTGCCAGTTCTGCCAGAACTGGAACATCTCGCAGGCGTTCGGGGGCATACAGGGCGATGATCTGCCTCCTGGGAAGATAAGGGAGATCTGCAAGGGGCGGAAGATTCCCGGGGCGGCTTATACATATACCGAGCCGACGGTCTTCATGGAGTATGCGCTGGACACCGCGAAACTTTTGCATAAGGACGGGCGGTTCAATACATTTGTGACTAATGGGTACATGACCTCCGCCGCAATCGGGGAGATGGCGGGAAGGATAGATGCGGCGCGCATAGATTTGAAGGGGTTCCAAGACAAGGTTTACAAGGAGCTGTGCGGGGACGTGAGGCTGGAGTATGTTCTGGAGAGCATAAAGGAATTGCACTCAAAGATGCATATAGAAATCATAAATTTGATAATTCCGGGATGGAACGACGATAAGGAGGACATACGGATGATGAGCAAGTGGGTGCATGATTTGGACCCGCGGATTCCGGTGCATTTCATAGGATTTTACCCCGCGAATTTCATGATGGACGTGCCCGCGACTGAACTGGACACATTGCGCAGGGCGCGCGAGATTGCGCTGCAGGAAGGCCTGCATTACGCTTATACGGGAAACAGGCAGGACGAGGAGACGGAGAGCACATACTGCCCGAAATGCAGGGCGATGGTGGTGAGGAGGTTCGGGTTTTCCGTATTGGAAAACAAGGTCACGAAGGACGGGAAATGCCCGGAATGCGGGGAGAAGCTCTATTTTGTGAACGACATAAGGGAGTACTGGAAGAAACATCCGAGAAGGGAATGACACACATTTTTAAGTATTTGGACACATATAATTGCCATGGAAGAGGAAACAAAAAAGCTCATGCTGATTGCGACGACCGATTCGGACCCGCACACCAAGAAGCTGGCGGGCTTGTGTGTGGTGTTTGATTTGGAGAAGGCGGGCGAATTTGACACCCTCTGGCTGATGCAATCCGACAGGCGCCTGGAAAGGGAGGTCGGAATCGCGGCAGGCCTTGCGGCGGTGGACGCCCTCATCAGGGACGGCAAAACGATGAAACTGATGTTCATGCGCGGATGCTCGCCGTTTCCGGAAGTGAATGTGGAAATCCGGCTGGAGCTGGAAAAATCTGGGCTGATTGACTTCAGGAGAACGCAACAGATGCGCGGGAGGGCGGGGCAGATGCATTGTACGGCACAGCCGCGCCGTGGCGAGATTGCAAGAATTTGAGCCACGTTCCGGGCAGGCAAGCCCCTTCTTTTAAATCTTCTTTTCCTAATATCTTCGAATTCTTTTAGGTGCATCTTATGGATTCTGGAAAGGATTATGAGGTAAAGGACATTTCGCTCGCCGAGCAGGGGATGCTCAACATAGAGTGGGCCGAGAAGCACATGCCCATAATGAAGACGCTTTCTGCTCGGTTTGCGAAGGAGAAAACGTTTGCAGGGATTACCGTGGGGCTTGCACTCCACGTGACCAAGGAAACTGCCGTACTGGTGAGAAGCCTCAGGGCGGGCGGGGCGAATGTGGTGATAACCGGGTGCAACCCGCTCTCCACGCAGGACGATGTGGCCGCGGCCCTTGC
>JAXDAS010000063.1:0-8540 GCA_034679605.1 Microcaldota archaeon | reverse complement strand
CTTTATCTCGCCGTTGAACACCTCGTTCACGTAGGGCATGAATGTGATTGCGTCGAATTTCGCGTCGTAGTAGATGCCGCCGTCCCCGGGTATTACGACCCCGGAGCCGCTGACGTCAACGTTCTCCACCGCGATAACCAAACCGAGCTCGCGCACTATCCTCCTCTCGTATTTCTCGCGCAGCAGCTTGGTGACCGCGTCGTTCAGCTTCATCACGAGAAGGCTCGGGGGGAGCCTGACCTTTTCTTCCACGGATGTCCTGTAATACATGGTAAAACCTCAGAGGGATTAGTGGATAGGATTTGTGCTGAAAAGCTTAAAAACTACATGCCTAGGGGGAGCCCCTTGCCTTTCATCATCTTTTCCAGCTTTTTGCGCAGGCCGCGGTCCTTGCGGAAGCGGGTGAACATCTGCTCCATCCTTGTGAATTCTGAAAGGAAGCGGCGCACGTCCTCCAAGGAAGCGCCCGAGCCCCTTGCTATGCGCTCCATCCGGCTGCGGCTCTTGCGCACCAGGGAGGCGTCCTTCCTTTCCTCCTTGGTCATGGATGAGATTATGCATTCGTATTTCTTGAGCTTCTCCTGGCCCTGGTCCATCATCTCGCGGGGCATGTCGGACATCCCCATCATGGAGAAGACGGAATCCAGCGGGCCGAGCTTCTTGGCGGCCTTCAGCTGCTGGTAGAAGACGTCCACGGTGAGCTTGTCCATCTCCTCCGGTGCCTCTAATTCTCCGGACTCGGAGATATCCTTCACCTTCTCCATCAGGCCCTCCAAATCCGGGATGCCGAGGAGCCTGCCCACGAACTTTTCTGAGTTGTAGGGCTGGAGGTCCTCCATCTTTTCGCCCACCCCTATGAATGCGATTTTGGAGCCGGTGGCCGCAACGGCGGAGAGCGCGCCGCCCCCTTTTCCGCTGCCGTCCATCTTTGTAACGAGGACGCCGGTCACCGGAGTTAGCTTGTTGAACTCCTCGGCCTGCTTGCCTGCGATTTGGCCTATGTCCCCGCTCACTACCAGGTATGACTCGTCCGGCTTGAGCACGTTTATTATTCTGCTAAGTTCCTCGGAAAGGCGGGAGTCGAAGGCGCTCCTTCCCGCGGAGTCCACTATGAGAATGTCATCTTTGGAGCGGTGGAGGGCGTCCTGCACGACCTTGTAGGCTTCTTTCTCGCCCTTTAGAGTATAGTAGTTTACCCCAATCTGGGAGGCGAGCTGCTCCAGCTGCTCCTGGGCCGCGGGGCGCTCCACGTCCGCGCCGACTACGCCCACCTTGAGGCCCTTCTTCTTGTAGAAATAGGCGACCTTGGCCGCGGAGGTGGTTTTTCCGGAGCCGAATAATCCCATAAGGAGGACTCTGTGCTTGTCCAGGCGGGGCTCGTAGGATGTGCCCATGAAGGAGACCAGCTCGTCATATACGACCTTCAAAAGGTGCTCGCGCATCGTGAGCCCTTTGGGGATTTCCCCTGCCGATGCGCGCTTCTCTATCCTTTTTGAGAGTTCGAACACTAGTTTTACGTTCACATCCGAGGCTATCAGGATGCGCTGCAATTCCTTTATGAAGGATTTCAGGGTGGCCTCATCTACGACTGGGGCGCGGGTAATCTTGTTGATGAGGGCGCGGAGGCTCTTGCCCAGGTCCATGGGTTAGTTTTGGGGCGTGGAGTAATTAATGGTTGCGCTTTGGCTGCTACCAGGAGAACTCTATGCCGCTGCCATGGGGGAGCTCGGAGCAGGTGCTTATGGATATCTCGGCGCAGCTCGCCATTTCGGATGTGCCCGCAACTACCACGTGCGCGGTGATAGGGTACACCTTGTCGCCCACCTGGCCGAACTTAACTTCGCCCTCCCGCAGGACGAGGATGCCCCTGTCTTGCGCCGCGGAATCAAGTATGCGGAAGGCCGCGCGGCCGCCCTCCTCGGCCCCAAGGAGCCTAAGGCTGAATTTCCCGTCGCGGGATGAGATTGTGTCGGTGCTCTCGCCTGCTGTGAGGGTCTGCCTCACCGTCCCGTAGTCGCAATAGGTATAGAAGCGGCTAACCTCTGCGTCGGCCCAGCTGAATACGGGGTCCTCGTCTATCCAGGCATTATAGATGGTCACGTAATAGCCGCGGCCCTGGACAGTGAATGCGCCGGTCGCGGGTATGGTTATGGTGGTGGGCCGCAGGGTTGGGAACTCGCAGCCAAGGGCGGGGATGCGGACCTCTATTTCCGCCTTCATTTCGGCGCCCTCCCTCCTCAGGTTGTTGATGTAGAAGAATATGCCGTCAAGCTCTATCGGCCTGTTGTTCCATACTGCGCAGCGCGCCGAGTCCGCGGTGAGGTATGAGCAGGATGCCGGAAGCTCGGAAGATGAGCATGCCTGGCCTGGCCGGGATTGACCCCCCGCATCCGCGCAGCCTGAGAGCTTGCCGGCAACGGCGAGGCCGGC
Organism: Microcaldota archaeon; assembly: GCA_034679605.1. Taxonomy (GTDB): domain Archaea; phylum Micrarchaeota; class Micrarchaeia; order Anstonellales; family Bilamarchaeaceae; genus CAIXOA01. The sequence continues at coordinate 6,110 of JAXDAS010000063.1, read as the reverse complement.
GAGGCCGAGCGCTCCGCGCAGGAATGCCCGCCTGCCTGGGTCCACCTGTGCTGAATCCGCCTTTTCTCCGTTTGAAGTGAATTGGGTTTTTCGGGTTGGCATTGGGACACCTTGTGGTTGGATGTGGTTATTAATTATAATATGTGTGAGTAGATTTATAAATATGGCGGTCAGGGCCTGCGCTTTGGGGGAAGGACGATGCCCTCATCCGGGGCATTGGTTTTCCTCTCGAAGATTGCGAAGAGGATGGCGCTCACCAGGCCAAGGGCCGCGCCCATGGTGAAGAGGTCGGCGCCTTTCGCGCCGCTTTCCGCCCCGCCCTGGGGAGCCAGTCCCTTCCTCACAAGGCTGCCGCTCATCGAGTTTGGGGTTCCGAAAGAGACGCTCTCCGCCTGCAGCTCGTATTCGAAGCCGCCCGCCTGGAACCTGAAGGACGCGGGGACCAGCATCGAGACCGAGTGGTCGGCGCCGGGAGCCCCTTTCTTATAGATGTTTATGGAGACAGAAGGGAATTCGCCCCCTTCCCTGCATGAGGTGAGCGCAAGGGAGATTTCGCCCACACGGAAAGGCCTGTTCTGGATAAGGGTTATTGGCCTGCTGGTTTCAGAAGGCTCCTTTGAGCAGGCGAGGGGGGCGAGCGCCCCGGCTAAGAGAACATTGCGGAGGAATTTTCTCCTCTCGGGGTTTGGCGGGGATGCCGCGGGTTCCTTTTGGGGATTTTTTTCTGCTTGCCTCATGGCATCCGCCTCCTGGAATTGAGGAAAGAAAATAAAAAGCTATGAACCGCAGGCGGTGACCGAGAGCCTGGCCCACTTGGAGAGGAGCATGACCCCTACAGCCACCTCGTCAGCGCGGACGGAGTATATCTTTCCGCCGTATTCTATGGGCTCGCTCGTGAGCTCCCTCACAACCATGTTGCCCACCTCGCGGTCGGAGCGGTCAAGCACGGTGAGGATTGCGCCGAGCGGCTCGTCGCGGGTGACGTCGTCCAGCCTGAACTTGAGCATGCCGTCGTAGGATTCAATCCATTCGCCCACGTTTATCGGGCCGGCGCTCTCCACGCCCTCGCATGCGGGAAGCGGGATGCGGTTCACCCGCAGGGTTGCCTTGCGCAGGGCCGGGTCCGCGGAAAATGCCACCACGTTGTAGCCGTAGAGGCCGACCTCCAGGGTCTCGGAAACTCCGGGAACGTTTATGGTCCTTCCGCCGAGTATGTTGCAGCGCGTGAGCATGTCGTAGGCCGTGACCTCCACGCGGAGCTCGCCGCCTTCGGTGCGTATGTTGCTCAGCATGAAGAGTATGCCGTCCATCTCTATCCCCTCGCCCATCACGCGGACCTCGCACATCGCATAGTCCGTGCCGGTTTCGCACCCGCGGGGGGCGAGAACGTTCTCGCAGAGGCTCTGGGTGCGGTACACGCGCAGGCGAACAGAGCCGCCCTCGACGTCAACGCCGTCAAGGTCGACGCCCACCCCGTAGTCCGACCCGTTCAGGGTGAGGCCGTCCGAATGGCCCTCCACAAAATTCCTTATGAGGCCTATCCTTCTGCAGTCGGGCGAGCGCGCGTCGTAAATCTCGAGGTCGAACGCCTTGCCCGGGTATTCGTAGTGGATGTTGCTCACCTTGAAGCGGTAGCCGTCCAGCTCCGCCGCGGTGCCATCATAGATGAGGCAGGAGAGATTGAGCCCGTCGCCCTCGCACCTGTCGGTCACGGCGGGGCATTCCTCAGTAACGGGGGGCTCCCCATCCACCTTCCTCACCCCCAATTTTGCGTACGGGAGGGAGATTGAGGACGCGCTTACCTCGTAATCGTCGCCGCCAAGGGTGAGCGTGACCGGCTCGCCGATGCGGAGGGTGGTTTCCTCCCCGGTCGGCTCGCAGCCCTGGAGAAGGTCCCTGGCTGAAATGTCGAGTTCTCCGTCGCGCATGGCGTCCAGCGTGAGGATGAAGCCGTTTATTCCCACCGCGGTTTTCCTCTCGCCGTCCGGGGCGTTGACCCTGCAGACCTTTTCGTTGGGGGTGTCCACGTCGCAGTATGTTGAGACGGTTACGTTGCCGCACACGCCTGCGTCCGCGTCCGGGTTAAGCTCCACGAACTCGTTGGTGCAGGAGGCTAGCATGAGCGTGCCAGATGCTACTATCGTTGCGGCGATTTTTCCGATTGAGATGCCGTCTTTCGTCTCGCTCTCTTGCATTGCGAGGGTTTCTGTTTCCCCGTCAGCACGTGTTATGGAGAGGTTTGCCGCCTTCCCGGAAACGGAATCCAGCCTGATTGAATACTGGGTCTCGCCGGCGCAGAGGGGCCTCCTTCCAGAGAGCCCGTTCCTTTCCGGCTTACTGCCTTCGCTTCCAATGAGGTTTATCCTGACCATCCTGTCCTTTCCATCAGGGTTTTGGGTTTGGTTTGCCATAGCATCACTTTTTGAGTGTGTTTAATAGTATATATTTACGGTAGTTATATTTATAAATATACTCTTTCTAACACATCTTTATGAGGCCATTTACAACGGATGCGGTAATAGTGCGGGATGGAAAAATAGTGCTCATAAAGAGGGGCGCCGAGCCCTGGAAAGGAATGTGGGCGCTCCCGGGAGGGTTCGCGGAGGAGGGCGAGACGGCGGAGCAGTGCTGCGAGAGGGAGGCACTGGAAGAGACAGGGCTGAGGGTGAGGGTGCGGAAACTGGTCGGAGTTTTCTCGGAGCCGGAGAGGGACCCGCGGGGGACTGTGGCGGTGGCGTATTTGTGCGAAATAGTTGGGGGAGAACTGGGGGGAGGCAGTGACGCAAAAGAAGCGAGGTGGTTCCCGCTTAACGCGCTGCCGGAGCTGGCATTCGACCATGCTAAAATTATAGAAGAGGCAGGGAAACTGCTTTAAGCGAACAAATAAGAATGCTTTGAACCATAAATGGTTCATATGAACCAAAACTGGTCCAAGTGGTGCGGATGGACGCGATAGGGATTCTCTCTTACAGCGGCGCGGCGCAGGCATTCCGCGTCCTGCTCGCATACCCGAAGAGGCAGTTCAGCATAAGGGAGCTTGCGAGGGAGGCCAGGGCGCCTTTCTCCTCCGTGCTGAGGGCCGTCCGGCTTATGGAAAGGGCGGGGCTGCTGGAGATGGGGAAGGTGGGCAAGAGCAGGACCGTGCGGCTGCATGAGTCGGAATACACGAGAATGGCGGCCGGCATTATGGGCGCCGGGATTTCACCGCAGAAGTTTGCGGTTGAAAAGTTAAAACGGGTTCTGAGGAAGGACGCGGGGGTGAAAGAGGCGTGGCTCTTCGGAAGCGTTGCAAGAGGGGAGGAGAGGCCGGAGAGCGACATAGACTTGGCGCTGGTTGTGGTGGCAGGCTACGACCCGACGCCGCTGATGTTCAGGTTTGCTGATGAATATGGCGCTAGGGTGATACCCCTGCTTTTCCGGGCAAAAAAAGAGATTGATGAATTCCTGGAAGGAAAAGAGAAAATACGGCTCAGGTGAGCGCGGGATTGGCGGCGAACAGGCCGGCAAATTATTATAAAGCAGGAAAAGGCCGGAATCAACCATGAACGATTCACCGGAAAGGGCGATAAAGGAGGCGGAGGGCTGGCTCGCATCGGCGCGAGAGAAGCTTTCGGAAGCAAAGGATGAGCCTGCGCTCGCAAATGTTTGCTGTGCGCTCGCCATCCATGCGATAATAAGGGCTAACGATGCGCTGAGCCTGCGCTATCTTGGCATAAAAGCGACGCGCCATGATGACGTGGTCAATGTTTTTTCAAAACTGCTTAGGAACAACCTGCCGAAGGGGGACGGGCGCTTCAAGGACCTGATAAGCAAGGTGCCGCGCGACAAGAGCGGGGCGGACTACGGGAAAAAGGAATTCGGCTATGGGGAAGCCGAGGGATATGTTGAGAATGCGGAGGAATTTGTGGGCATGGCAAGAAGCAGGATATGATTATTTCTTCTCCTTGCCTTCCTCTTCTATGATTACGATATCCCCGAGCGAAACGAGGTTGTCGTGCTTCTCCCCGAAGGTGACGCCCTGCTTTGCCGCGGACTTGAGGGTGCGCGCTTTTCCGTAAAGGTCCTTGAGGGTCTCGCGGATTTTTTTCAGCTCCTCCTCGATTTCCTTTATGCGGCTCTCTGCGTCCAAAATGTCCTGCTGAACGAGCTTCTTCTTCCTGCGGGCGCGCTCCACCTGTCGCATGCCCTTCAGCTCCTCCTCCACCTTCTTCACGTCCTTTATCATCTGGCGCTCCATCTGGGGAGTGTAGGCCTGGGTGGAGATGCGGAACTCGAGCTGGCGCAGGCGCTTGCGCACCGGGCCGACCATCACGCCTTCGGTCTCCTTGAGGAAGGGCTCGAGGGCCTTCTCCTCGTACTTCTTGTAGCGGATGCGGCCGTAGTTCTTCTTTATCTCTTCGATAAGGGCTGACTTCTTCTGTTCCAGATCCTTTATCTGCGCGTCCACATCCTCTACTTCCATTGATATCACAGCTATTGAGAATTATTGTAGAGAAGGTATTTAAGAAGAAAACCTTTAAAATGGATGGGAGTCGCCATGGAGATAGCGGTAGTGCTCGTTGGGCCTGAATACGACATGAACGTGGGGATGGCCGCGCGTGTGATGAGGAATTTCGGGTTTTCGGATTTGCGCATAGTTGGCCCGAAGTGCGGGATAGGGCCGGATGCGGTCAAGTATTCTAAGCACGCCGTGGGCCTGCTGAGGAAGGCGAGGAGGTTCAGGGCGCTGGGGCCGCGGTGAGGGGCTGCGGCCTTGTGGTCGGGACGACCGGGGTGCTGGAGAGGAACAAGGGGACGGTGAGGTCCGCGATTCCGCTCAGGAAGTTTTGTGCCATGCTTGCCGCGGGCGGCTTTGGGATGGAAACAGGGAGGGTCGCCATCCTCTTCGGGAGGGAGGGCATAGGGCTCAACGAGAGGGAGATAAGCGCGTGCGATTTGCTGGTGCACGCCGAGGCGGACCCGGGGTATCCCGTGCTGAACCTGAGCCACGCGATGGCCGTGGTCCTCTATTCGGTGAGGATGGCCTCGGGAAAGGCGGGGGGAGTGCGTGAGGAAAGGATGAATCCGTCGGAGAGGAGGGCGCTCACGCATATGTTTAAATTAATGGCGGAGAGATATAGGGTTCGCAACCCGGAAAGGTGCAGGGTGGCGTTCGCAAGGGTGCTTGCGAGGGCGGACCCCACAAGGAGGGAGGGGCATTCGCTGCTGGGCGTGTTGGGCCCGGCCACAGAAAAGACGAGGCGCAGGAAATGAGCAGGAAACTCACACTCAACGAGCTGATTTCGCTCACGTTCGACTCAAACCCGGAGGTCAGGAAGCAGGCGGCGGTGGAGCTCTCCCACTATGACGACCCGGGCGCGAATTTTGCTATTCTTGAGCTTACTTACGACAAGGACGCGCGGGTGAGCGGGGCCGCGAGGGAGATACGGGACAAGAGGAAGGCATCCCAGCCGCAGCTGATGTCATTCGCGGACGTTTTCTCCAAGGGCGAGGAGAAGAAAAGGGAGGAGAAGTCCCAGACCCCGGAGGAGAGCAGGAAGGCGGAGACCGTGCGGGAAAAGATGATGAAGCCCCTGCACCAGCTGATGGAGAGGAAGCTCGGGAAGGAGAAGGCGGAGGCGATGAAGAGCAAGATGATGCCCACCCTGGAGAAGATATACCTGAAGGCGGTGGGCAAGAACGGCCACGTTAACGAGGAGAAGGGCAAGGCCGTGCAGGAGATGCTTACGGACTATTTGGATGTGATCTCGGGCGCCGAGACGCATGTCATCAGCGATTCCGGGGAGGGGAAAGGCCAGAGGCCGACCGTCCCGGAGAAGGCGGCCGGGGAAGAGCCCCTGGAGGACGCCGGGCTGGAGGGGGCGCCGGAAACCGGGAACGGGGGGCTGGAAATGGAAGCCCCCGAGCCCGATACGGAGATAGGGCTGCAGAGAGTCGGGACAAAGGAGCCGGAGATGGGGAGGGCGGCGCGGGAATTGGAGGAGGCGGCGGCCGAGTCGGAAGTGGAGGCGCTGGAGCCCCAGGAGCCCAGGGAGGAGGGGGACGAGGGCGCCGGGACCATGTTCAGGCTCGCATTCGACACCATGATGGCTTCGGACGGGGACGAGGAC
>JAXDAS010000062.1:0-2837 GCA_034679605.1 Microcaldota archaeon | reverse complement strand
GAACTCGAATTTGGTGTCCGCTAGGACGAAGCCGCATGTCTGGAGGTGGTCGTGGCCGAAATTGTATAGCTCTATCGCCTTGTCACGGACATATGCCGCGGCGTCGGAGCCGATTATCTTCTCCGCCTCGGAGAAGGAGATGTTCTGGTCGTGGCCGTGCTCCGCCTTTGTGGATGGGGAAAAGATGGGTTCCGGAAGCCTGCTTCCGTTCTTCAGGCCGGGGGGGAGTTTTATTCCGCATACTTTTCCAGTCGCCCGGTAATCCTTCCAGCCGGAGCCGGTGAGGTAGCCGCGCACAACCGCCTCTATCTTGAGGGGCTTGGCCTTTTGCACCACCATGCTCCTCCCCAGAAGCCATGGAGGCAAGCCCTTCGGGACCTCCAAAGAAATCATATGGTTCTCCATTATGTCCTGGGTTTTCCTGAACCAAAAGGCAGAGAGGGAGTTAAGCACGGTCCCCTTCCAGGGGACGCCCTCGTTGAATACGACGTCAAAAGCGCTCACGCGGTCCGTGGCGACCATCAGGATGTTTTCCCCGAATGCGTAGACATCCCTCACCTTCCCCTTTGAAATGAGGGGCAATTTCAGGTCTGTATGAGTGATGATTTCCATGGCTCAGGATAGGTAAAGAAGAAATAAAAAGATGAGGGAAAGACCTCTATTTCTTCCCCTTTATTGCCTTCCAGATTCTCCAGATTGCCCATATGACTATGAGTATGGGCAGGAAGAACCCGAGCCCTCCTGCGAGGAGCATTATGCCGAAGGAGAGCGCCCCCAGGAAGACCGCAAGGAGCTGCTCCAACGGGAGCAGGAGCCCGGTCTGCACCGCCGGCTTCTCCTCGTATACGCGCACGGAGATGGTGCTCATGGCGGAGCGCCTCTCCAAATCCAGTTTCTGCTGCTTGTAAAGGTCCAGCTGCGTCTGCACCCGAGTGACCTCCCTCTCTATTGCGAGGATGTCAGAGATGTTGTCCGTCCTGTTGTAGAGGGAATTGAGGCGGGCGAGCTCGGTTTCCAGGTTGTTTATCCGCGTGTTCAGGTCGGTGTACTGCTCGGTCACGTCCTCCAGGGAAGTGTCCATGGACTTTATCTCCCCTATCCCCTTGAGCTTGTTCACAAACTCATCGAATCTGGATGGAGGGACCTTCACGGTGATGTAGTAGCTCTTGTCCGCATCAGTCTCGTAGTAGGAGAAGCCCGAGTAGGTCCCGCGCACCTCGGAAACGAACCCCTTTACGGAATCCACCTTCTCCTCCAGGGTCCCTTCCTGCACCTTTAGGGCAAGGGAACCGGTCTGGATGACCATCCGGTTTTCCCCTCCATATGACTGGTCATAGGCCGCCTCGGAGTAGGAAGGCGCTGGGGCGCCGGGATAGTAGCTGGCCGTGCCTGAGCCGGAGCTCTTCGGGAACACGTCTTCGCCGCCTATGCAACCCGCAAAAAGAAGGAGCAGCGCAAACACCGCAAATACGTTTTTCCATTCCATGGGTAGATGTAGGAAATGCAAGGAATATAAAGGAGATTAATTTGTTTTGGGAAAAGCCTAATCTGATTATTTAAGTTATAAAAAGTGTAAAAACATAGATTTAAAAGGAGTTTTATACCAAATAAAAATATGGCAAGCACGACAAATGATGGTGGGGATAAGGCTATTGTTTCGCTCAAAAGAAATCCAGGAAGTCAAGCCCTTGCGCCGGGGGCGGTTGGCGGAATCGGAAGAAGGTTGCAGAATATTCTTGTAGCAAGCGCTCTTTATTTTGGCACCCGGGCTTCTAGACTGGGATGTGAGGAGCCACGCACAATTGTTCACGTGGAAGATAGAAAAAGAAAGGAGAGTGGAAGAAGTAAAGAATCCGGGGCGCAGAGGCTGGATACGGTCGGGGCAACGATTAATGGGCAGCATGGGCAACTAAGCATAAATAGGGCTGTTGCAGAGTTCTCCGTTGAGCAGACAAGTGGTTATGACAGGATAAAAATTGGCTTCGTGGATGGCAGCCAGCTGAGAGTGATGCTGGAGGCGGGCTCAATCGAAGCCAGCTATATCGAAATGAAGACCGGGGAAAGAATCAACATTGATGCTGCGCATATCAGGGAAGCGCTGGAGGGTTTCGAAGTAACCGCCGTTTCATCTGCTTCCGGCAGCGGTAATTCCCCTTACAACTGGAGTTGCAATAATCCTTGTTATGATAAACTCGTATTTGAAAGAAGCGATGGGGCCCGGGTTGTACTGCTGGTGAAGCCTGGTGCGATAAAGGGCATAGAACTTATGGAAGCCTAAGATTGCAGGGCGAGGATTGCCTCTGCGAGGTCGCCGTTCGCGTTCTTCAAAGCCTCGACCGCTTTTTCCCTTGAGGCTCCGGTCTTCTCCATAATTAGAGCGATGTCCTCCTCATTTGTTTTCTCCTCTTTCCTTATCCTTCCGGAAATCTGGAACGAGGACTGGCCCTGCGCAGTTATTTCTACGATTTGAGGTTCTTCAATTATGATTTTCTCCTCAGCGCCCTCTATTATTACGCGGTCCGCGGGAATCTCTTTGGTATTTATTCCCATCTGCTTCATCATCTTCGCCATCTGTTTGGGGTCCATTCCGCCGAGCATAACAATTACCTCATTTTCTTTCGAACATCAAATCCGCATCCAGGATTTTTGCGAATTTCTCCACTATTTCCTCCATCATCTTCTCCCCGCGCTCCTTGGAGATGTTCTCCACTTTCCCGTGGTAGCCGGAGGGAGTGAACATATCGTCGGGGGTGGGAATAATTTCGCCCACATAATCCTTGGATTTTTCCTGCACGGGCTTTGCGCGGAGGGAGCCTCCGGCTGCGAGCGTGAGGGAA
>JAXDAS010000061.1:0-3079 GCA_034679605.1 Microcaldota archaeon | reverse complement strand
TCGCCGCACCACTTGAGCATCTGCTCGTAGTAGAAGGGGAGGCCATAGCCCTGCTTGTCCACGCCGTCGGTGATGGCCTTCATGGCCCTGGAGAGTATCCTGTAGGGCTTGTTGTACATCCTGCAGTTCACGTATACGATTTTGGAGTTCGGCTTCTCCTCCTCGAATTTCCTTGCGACGTGCTTGACCGAGCAGGTCTTTCCCGTCCCGGTCTTCCCGTAGATCATGATGTTGCGCGGCTTCTTCCCCTGCAGCGCGGGGGCGAGCATCGACATCAGCTCCCTTATCTGGTGGTCGCGGAAGTGCAGCGTGCCGGGTATGAAATGGGGCGAGAGGACGTCCCGGTCCCGGAAGATTTTGGAAGGGGCAGTGAACTCCCCAAAAGAAGGCATGTGTGCACCAACTTCCTCCTTTTGGTTGGAAGCATTTAATAAGATTAGGATTAGTGGAAACGGGGGTTTTCTCCACGGAGGGGGGCAGGTTTATTAATTCTTCCTCCTCAATACCACACGACCAAGCGCAAGGTGAGACAATGGGAATATTCGACAAGATATTGGGAAAAGAGAAAGATACGGAAGAGCCGAACCTGGAGGAGTACCTCGAGATAGAGGCCGAGGGCGACGTGGTTAACCCGCCGGCGGACTTCTATGTGAAGAGGGTCGACCTCAGGAACGAGGGCGACGCGAACCTCGTCATGAAGGAGCTTACGAGCAAGAACATCATAATCGTGAATGTGCTTCCGCTCACTAAGCAGCCGAACAGGCTCAAGGGAATCGTCGGGAAGCTCAAGGTGAGCGCCGAGAAGATGAACGGGGACATCGCACTCCTCACGAACGAGCTCATACTTCTCACTCCCTCGAAAGTAAAGATAGTGAAGAGCAAGCAGAAGCCCGCGGCAGAGAAGATGTAGAGGGCTTCTTCCCTTATTTTCCATGGGCTGCAAAGCCCTTTTTATATTTCCCCTACCAGAGATATTGCTATGCTCAAGGTGGATTTCCTCGGGACCGGGGGCGCGGTCCCTTCAGTGAAAAGGGCCATGCCGGCCATTGCGTTGCATTGGGACAAGCTGTTCCTTTGGGACTGCGGGGAGGGGACGCAGCGGGAGATGATGCGCAGGGGCGTGGGGTACGGGAGCGTGGAGGCGATATTTATCACTCATCTCCATCTCGACCACTTCCTTGGGGTGTTCGGGCTCATTGAAACCATAAGGATGAATACGCAAAGGGAGAGCATGCGGATTTTTGCCCCCCGGAACCTTGCGCGGGTGATTGAGGACATGAGCCCTTCGTTCATGCGCAGGCCGGACTTCATAAAATTTGAGGAGATGCGGGAGGGAGAACTTTATAGGGGGAAGGATTATTCCATTTCCGCGTTCAGGGTGGAGCACGGGGGGAATGCGTTCGGGCTGGTTTTCCAGGAGGACGACAAGAGGAAATTCAACGAGGCGGAGGCGAAGGGCCGCGGGCTGAAAGGCCCGATGTTCAGGGAAATACAGAAGAAGGGGTTTGTTGAGGTTGCGGGAAAGAAAATCAAATTGGATGAAGTGAGCTGGGAGAGGAAGGGGATAAAGGTCGTCTATTCCGGGGATACGCAGCCCTCGGAAAGCGTGGTGAAGGCCGCGGAAGGCGCGGATTTGCTCATCCATGACGCTACTTTCGGGGAAGGGATGGGCGACGAGGCGGAGGGGAGGTACCACACCACCGCTGCCGGCGCCGCGAAGATTGCGAAGCGGGCCGGGGTGAAGAGGCTTGTTTTGACGCATATCAGCTGCAGGTATGCGGACGCGGAAAAGGAACTTCTTTCCGAGGCGCGTGCCATTTTCAGGAATACGGAATTGGCGAAGGACGGGATGAGCCTGGAAGTCAAGCCGGAGAAGGAAGAGGATTAGGGCCGTTCCTGTTTAGGCTCTGGCTTCAGTTCCGCGCTCTTTCCCAGGAAAAACATGAACGCCGCCGTGGCCAACCTGATTAGGTTGCCGTATATGCCCACCAAGCCGACCATGAGCCTGGACTGCGGGTCCTGTGGGTATGAGGTCATCGCCTTGTAGCCGAACTCCATCACCCCGGCGAGATAGGGGGTGAGAAGGGTCCCTGCGGGGTCCGGGGTGATTTTGTATCTCCTCCAGAGCCTCTGCTCCACCCACATCCTGAAGGCGGAGACGCCGGCTTCAACTGGGATGATTATGCTTGCGAGGGTGTCCCTCCATGAGGGGGGGATTAGGCCGGCAACTGCGCCTGCAACCCAGAGGGAGATGGAGGAGGTGTTGCCCCAGGCCTTTTCCGCGGAGAAGGTGAGCTCGGTGTCGCGGGCGCTCACGCCCACGGTTGCTGCGGTGGCCTGGTAGATTGCGGCGGATGCGCCTACCTTGAAGGCGGACCACCAGTGTTTCCTCTTGTGGGAGGCGCGCGCCTCGCGCCTCTGCCCTGGCCCGGCCTTTTCAGACTCCTCTTTGTATCTGCGTATCTCGCTTATGGCCTCGGGCGTGAGGTCCCTGCCCAGCCTCTGTACCGCAGGGAGATAGGAAAGGTTCCTCAGATGCATGGTACTATTCCCCGGAGCCTGTTTTTAAATGTTTATCATTATTGTAAAACGTGTTTTTGGGGGCTGGGGATTAAGGTATTTAATTGCTGGCTGCGAAAAACGGGCATGGCTGATGACATAGGGACCGCGATGGGCCTCGCCGGGAACGGCATGATGATCGCCGGCGCGGGGCTCGTCAGCTACTCGGTCGTGAACAGCGCCATCCCGGTGGACACCGTGGGGATACCCGCCTCGGCGGCGATGATAGGGGGCCTCGGCCTCGCCGGCATGGGCGCGGCCTTTTCCATAGTGAGCAAGAGCCTGTGATGGGAAATCCGCCCGGGAAAGGAATAAATACTCCTGAAGGGAAATATCAGTGCAATAATATGGAGACCATAGCCGAATTGTTCAAGAAAAGGTTCCCGGAGCCCACGGCAATACAGAAGAAGGCGATGCCGGTGCTCCTGCAGGGGAAGAACGCGTTGCTAGTGGCACCCACGGGCTCCGGAAAAACGGAGGCGGCGCTGCTTCCTGTGCTGGAGATGCTGCATGGGAAGCC
>JAXDAS010000060.1:0-2503 GCA_034679605.1 Microcaldota archaeon | reverse complement strand
GTCCGACCCCAGCTGTGCACCCCTCATCCTTCCACTGTACACTGCGTCGAATCCCGATATGTCCGGCCAGTAAACCCTCCTGTCCCAGAACTCCACCGTTGCCAGGCGCCTGAGCAAATCCGTCTCGGAAACCGGGATTATGGGCGTCACCTGGAAATTCCTCTCCGGGATGAGCTCCACACTGGTCGGCCTGAAGAAATTGAAAAACTCCTCATGCATGTCCACATGGGAGCTCCACCATCCCTGCAGCACCGGGTCCAGGTTGCTGCCCATCAGGGTGTCAAAGCCGTCCCTGAACTCCTCATAAGAGGCGTTGGGGTTTGTGAAGACATCGAACGCGGCGTTCCTTAATATCTCATACTCCTCGTCGTTTAGCGCAGAAACAAGGCTGAAATCCTGCGGAGCAAGCCTCGGCCTGAGCTCCTGGGGCCTTATCGCCCCGGAGAGCATGCTCCCCAGCTGCATCACCCTCCTTATCCTTTCCCCGACACCCTCCACCTCGAACATCCTCACATCCATGCTCCTGCTCGTGGGGCTGGACTCCCATGGGCGGGCCATCAGCAGCTCCACCAGCTGGTCGTAGTACGCAAGCCTCGCCTCCTCGAAGTTCTTCCTCACCTGGTCCATGGTGTATGTTTCCATGACCCTTTGCCACCCGACATGGTTGAAGGTGCTCGTTCCCTGTATGAAGGCCGTGCTTCCCATGACCGTATCCAGTATCCTTATGACCTGGTCGTATGAGGACGAGAACTCCATAGCAAGGGGGATTGCGTATTCCATGAACCCAAGGTGGCCGGTTCTCCCTATGTTGTCAAGGTATTTGAGCACGCTGTCCAGCATCAGCATTATCCTTGCGTCGGCATTCATCTGCTCCATGGGCACCTCTTCCACCGCGCTTATGGCCCCCTCCTCGTCCTCCGCGCCCTGGTAGTATGTCAGTATCCTGTCCCGTATCACGGGCCATGCGCCGGACAAAAATGCGAACTGGCTCATGAGGTCCATCTTCTGCATTATCTGCATGTAGGAGCCTTCTGTGAATCCCGAGCCCCTTTCCGAAAGGATTTGCACAAATGAGCCCCTGAAGACGTTGAACGTCCGGCTCTCCAGAAGCAGCAGGTGCAGCTCGGCGAGCCTCTCGGCCTGGTCCTCTATGCCCATAAGCCTGGATTTTTCCGATGCGGGCAGCACATCCGATGGCAGGAGGCCCAGGACATCATCCCAGTTGTAGCAGAAAACGTTTTCCACAAGGTAGTCCATCAGCGGCCCGCTTTCAGCGGTCGAGTAGGCGGCAAACCTTTCGCCCAGAACCCTCCCTTGCGCGCCCCCCTCCACGGTTTCCCCCCGGAGCGCGGCAACGAACGCCCTCTGGTCCTCCACGCTCCAGTCACCGGTCCTCACAGAGGATGAAAGCATCAGGTAGGAGTTCAGCGCCCCTGCCGAGGCAACTAGGTTGCTGAAAAAGTCGTCGTAGCGGAAATAGGGGTTCTGCTGCGCATCTCTCGCGAGATATGGCGAAAGTATGCCCGAAAGCCGCTGAAACACCCCTTCCAGCTCTGGCCTCTGCGCCTCTATCTGCATCTCGGGCGCATATTTTGCGAAGAACTCGTTGTATCCTGCGGCGGTCGTTATTTCGGAAAGCTCCTTCACCCTCTCCGCCAGCCAGCCCTTGAAACGGGCTAGCTCGTCTGAGGTCATTCCCGCCATGCTGCTCGCGAGCAGGTTCAGGTCTATCTGGTCGGGCTCCTGCACCGCAATCGCAGGGTTGAGCAGGTAAATGAGCACCCTCTCGAACCCGTCCCTGAACCTCTGCTGCAGCGTTTCTTCCTCAGCCTGCGCTTCCTCCTGGGTCGGCGCAGTTTCCGTCGCTTCCGCTTCCGCGCGGAATGTCGGCTGCGCCGGAGCCTCCGCCGGGGCCGCGGGCTGCCGGACAGGCGCGGCAGGCGCCGGGAGCGTTGCCTCCAGCCGCGAAATCTCGTCCCTTATCGCATTGAGCTTGAAGTCCAGGTCCCCCTTACCCTCGGCCATGAGCATGAGGCACCTGAGCACGATGTCGTCGCTGTCCGTCATGCCCTGCGGGTTCCCGTATATTATGTTGGCGCTGTTCGCCCAGCCCAGGATGCGCTCGTCCTCTATCGGGGCGCCGCCGTTCTCCAGGTAATCCCGATATCTGCCGACCAGCTGCTGGATTTCCTGTGGAGCATAAGTTTTTGCCTGTTCACCCGGCTTCCCCCTGACCGCTTGCATATTTACATTCTCTCCTGCTTGTATATAAATATCTTTCGCACGCGCGTTCGAGGGAACGGCGACGGAAATCGCGGCTATCAGCAGCGCTCTCCTCGCCCAGGCCTTCGGCCCGCAAAACGGCGCATACGCCCTTATATCACGCACTCTGAACGCATCATTTCTGCAGGCCATATGCGCCTATTTTGAGACACACCAGTTAAAAGCTTTTGTCACTCCTCAGTGGGCGCAAGGACGTTCTGCACCAGGTCCAGCCCCTTCT
>JAXDAS010000059.1:0-3879 GCA_034679605.1 Microcaldota archaeon | reverse complement strand
AGATGGGCAATCGTATAGTAGGTCATGTAGATGGTGGAATCCGAAAGCGGCTCGATTATCTTAGAATGGTCAAAGGGAAACGGGGTCCCGAGGCCCGAGGCCCGCGTGCACGCCTTCTCCCTCAGCCAGTCTATGGTCGCAAGGTAATCCTTCCTCGTGCCCTCCGGCATTATTCCCATCTTTCCGAACCATTCTTTCGTGTGCTCCTTCCATTCCGCGTTCCCGTAATCCAAAAACCACTGGTCCTCGACCAGCTTCACCCCCGCCTGCGAGCCGCACCTGCAGAAGACCGGCCCCTTGGCGAGGAGGAAGAACGCAAAGGCCTTCCCCTCCTTCACAAGCCTCTCCTTCACCTTCTCCTTTGCCTCCAGGACCTTCACCCCCTTAAAATCACCGGCGCTCATAACTCCCGTGTGCGCCTCGGTTTTATACAGCTCCTTGGTCGCATCCTCTGCCTTCGGGTCGTCCTGGCCCTTCACGCCCATCCTCTCCACGACTTCCTGGGCGGGAATCCCATTCATCCCGGGATAAGCAAGGATTGCGATAGGCTTCAGCCTACCCAGCATATTCAGGTCCCGCAATGCGAGGTAATCGTAGGGCGCATGGGCGGGAACGCTCATCACCACCCCGGTCCCCTGCCTCGCATCCACAAATGAGGCCTCAAGTATGGGTATTCTCCTCCCGTAAGGCTCCTCCGCCTCCTTCCCTATGAAGAAGCTCCCGTCCATCTCCTCCATAATCTCCAGGCGGAATTGCAAAGAAAGCATCCTCGCCGCCTTCTCCGAAACATAGATAATCTCCTTCCCCTTCGCGGCCTTCACATATTTCTCCGAGGGGTTTATCCACAAATTAGTGACCCCGTAAATCGTCTCGGGCCGGTAGGTGGAAGTGACCAGCCACCCGTCCCTGAATTTGAATTTTATGCCCGCGACCTCCTCGATCTCAGGGTCCACGTCCCCCTGCGTGTCGTGCGCGCTCACCACGTTGGAATCCGAAGGGCACCACGCAACGCGATGCGTACCCTTCACCACGTACCCCTTCTCCCTCAGTTTCCTGAACTGCCACTGGATGAACCTGTTGAAATGCCGGTCGAAAGTGTAGAATTTCCTCCTCCAGTCCACCGCATACCCTATCTCCTTCATCCCCTGCTCTATCTCGTTGGAAAAATATAGCACGAGCTCGGTGGGGTCGGTAAGGGACTCCGCCTTCTCCCGCGGAATCCCGTAAATGCTCTCAAAAACCCCCAGCAATTCGGGGTCCCCGTCCTTCAGCCTCTTCGCCATCCCCAGGATGGGGGTGCCGGTCACATGGAAGGCCATCGGGAACAATACATTGTAGCCCCGCAGCCTCCAGTACCTCGCATAGATGTCCGCAATCGTATATGTCCTTCCGTGCCCGACGTGCTGGGGCGAATTCGGATACGGAAATGCAGCCGTCACGTACTTCTTCTTCCCCCTGCCGGCCTTCGGCTCGTAGGCCCCCGCCTCATTCCATTTTTTCCTCCATTTCTCCTCAATGGCCCGGATATCCATGAAAACCATCTTATTTTACGAGAATTATTGCTCATCTCTTCGTTGGAATATATTTATATACGTTATTCAGGGAATAGGTAAGCATGTTCCAGAGCGGGGCGTTCCTTCCGGTACTTTACCTGCAGAGCCCCTTCAGCCCGCTGATGGCGGCCGCCCTGCTCCTTTCCCTCCTCATAATAATCCTCTACTACCTATTCTCCAGGTTCCTCGCCTCCTCGCAGCTGGAGGCGTTCGCGAGGGAGGAGTTCTCCCAGTTCGTCTTCACCATGCTCATACTCGCCTCCTTCGCCGTATTTTCCGTGTTCCTCTCCACCCTCTCCTCCATAATAGTGTGCGGAGGCTCCTCGTGCAGCCACATAGACCTGGCACTCTATTCCATAACCATGGTGGAGAAGGCCCTCGCCTCCACTTATATACGCCTCTACGGATACGAGTTCACCATAGGCCTCCTCTCCACCATCTCATTCAACATACCCCTGCCGGTGATGCCCATAACGATGGTTTGGGTTTCCGTCTCCCCCTTCGCGGGTCTTGAGCCGGTGAGCAACGCCATGGTCACCCTGATCGAGAGCGTGGGCTACCTGTTCGGCCTGGCTTACGGGAGGGAAATGCTTGTGTACTTCTTCAGGGACATAACCCCCACGGTGCTCCTTCCGCTCGGCTTTGCCCTGCGGGCGATGCCTTTCAGCCGGAGGACCGGCTCCAGCCTCATAGCCATAGCCTTCGCCGGCTATTTCGCATACCCCCTCTCCATACTCCTCTCCCATTACATGATTTTCGAGACGCCGGCGTTCAACGCCATCGAGGTGGTGGACGCGCCCCCAGCGCCAGCCCTCTGCGACCCGCCCTACGACCCGGGGGCGCCCGAATACGCGAACTACGTGAACGCCTCGAACAACGCGATTGCGAAAGACTGGGAGGAACAGCTCGACACGATAACCGGGGGAGGCGGCAGCGGAGGCTCCATCTCCGGGGTGATGGCCGGCGGCCTAGGCGCGGCATTCGACGGCTTCACTGATTTCTTCAGCGTTTTCTTCGGCTCGGTGACCGAGAGGTACAACTTCAACCTCCTCTCGCCAAACATGTCGCCGTTCATCCACTTCGCGTATTTCTTCGTCATGTCGAAGATAGTGACGCTTGCGCAGTTCATGATACTGGTGCTCGTAACGTTCGTTTTCGAGATAATAATCTCGGTCACGGCCTTCAGGAGCCTCTCGCACGTGATGGGGGGAGAGATAGAGATACTGGGCCTTACCAAGGTGGTTTAGATGGACATGGACGCTTACCTTCCGCTTGCGGTCGTGACAATAGCGCTCCTCGCGGGGTACATAGCACTCATCCACATGGCCTCCCGCTCCCTCAACAGGCCCGAGCTGACCGCCTATGCGAACGTGGAGCTCCAGCAGCTTTTCATCTCCGTGATAATCTTCGTGATTGCGATGGGCGCTTTCGAGATGGCGGACGCGGCCGGGGAGGCGATCGCGGGCGAGCCCCCGATAGACGCCTCCCTGCGCTTCCTGCACAAGACAATAAACACGGGCATCATGCCGGCCTACGTGGACCTGGTATCCCTGGACATAAAGCTCACCTTCTGGTCGGCGCTTGAGGGCAGGCAGGGGCCCACGGTATGGAACTTCATAGCCAAGCAGGTCACGGGCCTCGAGCCGGTCATAAGCGTGGTGCGCGTCCTCACATTCACTGTCACCACGTTCTTCGGCACGCTCAGCGCCCAGGTGGTCGTATTCTACCTCATAGAGGCCCTCATGCCCGTCTTCCTCTCAGCGGGCGTCATCCTGCGCTTCTTCCCGCCCACACGCGACGCAGGGGTCTACCTAATAGTTTTCGCCATCTCATTCCAGTCCATGTTCCCGCTCCTTTTCGCGATGAACTCCCAGATAATGGACGAGATGTGGCAGCTGCAGGGGCTCGGGGATTCCTACGACCCCTATGTTGCCATGCCGTCCGACCTCCTGGGCTCCGAAGCCCCGGAATATTCCCCTTCCTGGGTCTCCACGTTGGTCGGCTCCACCACGGGCCCAGGCCCGGCCCCCACCGGCTCGTCCCAGGCAGTTGGTTTCTTCCCCTTCGTGTCCTTTTTCCGGTTCTATCTCCTCGCACCGTTTTTCGAGGGCATCGCAAGCCTCTCGCTGCCGGCGCTTTTCCTGCCGGCGATCGCCATGTCCATCACCATATCGTTTATAAACGCCATGACAAAGTTCATCACGGGGAAGGGATAGGATGCTCGCTCCATTAGCAGTTTTGTTTTATCTCCAGTACCTGCCCGTTGCTGGCGCGGTGATAGCGGTCACGGTGTCCATAATAGCGCTGGCCTACATGGTCGGCTCCC
>JAXDAS010000058.1:0-2647 GCA_034679605.1 Microcaldota archaeon | reverse complement strand
CCTAAGGAGGAGGGAGGGGTTTTTCTTTTCCCTATACGCAAAGAGGGCGTCGGAGAAGTCCTGCAAAGTGACTGCGTCCTTTTCGGAAATTTGGCCGACTGCGACGCGGCGGAGCTCCTCCATTCTTGAGCCTCCCGTGAATTTGCCCATGTCCGAGCAGATGGTGCGGATGTATGTGCCTGCGTCCACATCCGCGTAAAATAGGACTTTTTTGCCTTCCCTCTCCAGAACCTTCAACTCGTAGACCGTGCGCCTGCGTGGGGCCTTTTTTACGGCTGAGATTTTGGGCGGGGTCTGGATTATGGTGCCGCGGAACTTGGAGAAAAGGGATTCCAATTCGGAGTCGGAGAGGTCGTTCTTGAAGCGGACGATGCAAACGTAGGCCTTGCGCTTTGCGGCGATGTACTGGAGCATTTTGGTGGCGCGGCCGAGCGCAACGGGCAGGACTCCGGAGACATTGGGGTCCAAAGTGCCCGCGTGGCCTGCGCGCTTCACCCCAGAAAGCTTCTTCACCCAGGACGAGACCTCGTGGGAGGTGGGGCCGCACGGCTTGTCGATTATTACGACGGAATCGTTCAGGAGCGCTTCTGCGTCCATTTTATCAGGCGACGGGCTCCAGGTGCATTATGTTGGCCTTCCTTTCCTTCCCCTTCTTGCCCTTCACCATGACGAGGTGGTCGTCCAATACCTTGGTAATGGTGACCTCCTCGCCGGAGTTCTTCCCGAATTTCAGTATGCATTTCTTTCCTTCTTCAATCGCTGCCATATGAATAACCTCATTTCCTTTTTCCAAATTTCTTTTCAATCGCAAGCGCCGCTATCTCGGCCATCTGCTCAGGGCGGTAGGTGCCCGCGCTCAAAGCCAGGTCGAACGGGCTCGTGTCCGTTATGTCTATTCCGTAGACCTTCCTGTACCTTTTTATGTTGCCGGAGTCCTTCTCCCGCACGTATCCCGCCGCCTCATTTTCCGGGATGGATTCGCGCTTGGCCACGCGTTCAATCCGGACCTTTTCGGGCGCGAACACCAGGATGCGGAAATCCGCGGGGACCATCCAGGGGCCGAGCCAGGTGGTTACCACGCAATTCCCTTTCGCCGCTTCCTCCTTGAGGAGACTATCGAACTTCCTGTCGATGTCCGGGTCCTTCTCGGCCCTCTTCTGGAACTCCAGGAGGGGGATGCCCTCCTTCTTCGCGAGGTCCTTGAAGGTCGGGGAAACCATGCGGTAGCCGAGGCGCCTGGCGAGAATCTCCCCGAGGGTGTTTTTTCCGGCACCCGTCAGGCCCCATACCGTTATTATCATGCTATATCAGGCCCTGCACGTATTTCCTGTAAAGCATCTGGACGTCCTCGATGGACTTGCTTTTTTCGCGCACGCGCTGGGCCTCGACCAGAACCCTGGACTGGCAGCGGTGGCAGAGGTTGCCGCCGAACTTGCGGTTGGGCCTGCGGGAGCTCTTCGCGCCCGCGCCTATGCCGCGGAGCGCGGAGCGGCAGAGGGCGCATGAGGCCTTCGGCTTCTTGAGCCTGCGCTTGTAGTATTCCCTGCTTTCGCCCGAAGGAACGCGCCTCTTTATTTTCCTTATGGCGGTGGATCGGTCTTTTCTTTTTGTCATTTTTGTTCACCTTTTTTCTTTTTCCTGATTTTCCCCCACGCGAACGAGAATATCAGGCCGAAGATTATGGAGACGGCGATAAACCAGATGTTCGCCCCGTTTATCGCGTTCGCATTCAGCACGGGTATGGTGAATGGGAGCTCAACCATGAACCACGTGCCCGAATCGGCCTTTCCCGCAGCGCGGTCGGTGCCTTCGGGTGCGCTTATGCACACCGTAGCAGTGTCATTTTGCGTGTAAACTTTTTTATCGGTTGTTATTGGGAAAAGGGTGCCCTTCATCACGGGCGAGGGGAGGGTCCCGGCCTCCCGGCCGCAATAGATGTAGGTGCTGTTGGCGCCTACCTCGGAAGAGCCGGAATGGGCGGTCACTTCGACGAGCCATGGGCCGCTGGACGCGCAGTTAACCGGGAAGGTGCCGCACCATTGCCCCTGGGCAGAAGATAGGGAAACCAGCTCAAACGCGAGGTCGTCCGAGACGAACGGGTCAAGGGCGTTCACTGGGTACATGAATGCGAAGAAAATCACTATTACGACGCCCATTATCTTGAGCTGCCCCACCATGAGCTTGTTGAACTCCGGCATAAGCTTGTTCTGCTCCTCCTGCACGGACTCCATGCGCTTCTTGTT
The DNA here is from genome assembly GCA_034679605.1 of Microcaldota archaeon. Lineage (GTDB taxonomy): Archaea > Micrarchaeota > Micrarchaeia > Anstonellales > Bilamarchaeaceae > CAIXOA01. The sequence goes on along the minus strand of JAXDAS010000058.1, from coordinate 404 downwards.
GTTGGACTTGAGGGCAGCGAGGTATTCCTTGTTGAGGCCGTTCATGCGCTTCTGGAGCTCCTTGCTCTTCTCGGGGTCCATCAGCCTCATCTGGACCAGGCGGATGACTATGGAGTAGGCCAGGGCGAGGAAAGTAACTATCCAGAAATAGTTCTCGGTCGTTATCATGAGGTTCACTCCAGCATCTGCCTGAGCTGGCTCACCGCTTCCCCCAGCTTTCCGTCGTGGTTGTAGATTATGCGCGCCGGGCAGCCGCGATGGGCCGCGTAGGCCGCGAGTAGGGACTTGTTCATGAGGTCGTGCTCGCGTACGGATTCCAGCGATTCGGGGTCGCGCGCACGGGTCCCGTCGCTCTTGCGGCGGCCCATTATCTCCTCGGGGGTGGCGGTTATGAGGACGACCGC
>JAXDAS010000057.1:0-2606 GCA_034679605.1 Microcaldota archaeon | reverse complement strand
ATATTACTCTAAAATAAGAAAAATAATATAAAAATAAAAGAAAAAGAAAAGGAATTCAGCCGAAGAGGGACGCGAGGCCTTCAGCGGCCTGCTCTTCCTTCTTCTCAGCGCTTTCCTCTTCCTTCTTCTCCTCCTTCTTTGCAGCGCCCGCCGCAGGGGCCGCCGCCGCAGGGGCCGCTGCCGCCGCGAAGGAGACGTTCTTCAGGAGGTCCTCGAAGTTCACTCCCTTCACCGCGTCCGCGAGCACCTTGCACTTGGCCTCGTCGGCTTCCGCGCCCACGGACTTCAAAACCGAGGCGATGTGCGCCGCGGTCACTTCCTTGCCTGAGCCATGCAGGAGAAGCACGGCATGCAAATACGGGTCTATCTTTGTCATGTTTTTCACCTATTTCTTCCCCAAGCCTTCAAGAGCCAACCCCTGCCTCGCGGCAAGGGTGAGAAGCTGCTCCATCGACTCGGATGAGTATAAACTGCCGTTTATCCCGGCGTTCCTTCCCTGCGTGTACGCGTCCACCAGGAGCATCTCTATGCTCTGTGGGGACGGGTATTTGGCGTTCACGGAAAGGTTCATCGCATCCACTAAAGAAGAAACGAATTCCGGGGCCAGGGAAGCGGCGGAGATGTCCAGAAGCTCGGGGGCGTATATGAATTCGCCGTCGTATGCGAGCAGGACGTTCATACCTGCCTCGAAGGGCTTTATGCCCAATGTCTGGAGTGCCTTCGCCTTCTGGGCGGTTATCTCCTCGCCCTTCTTCACGACCGTGGAATCCTTATTCACTGCAATCTTTCCGGCCTTAATCTGCACATTGACTCCTGCGCTCTTCAGTTCGGAAAGCGCCGGGCCTGCGGGAAGGTCGGTTTCTCCTGCGGGCACTATTATGTCCGCGGGGGAAATCTGCCCCGGCTTCGCGGCCATCTGCAGCTTGTTCCCCTTCACCACCTGGTTTAGGTTGTATGGGGAGAGATTTGTAAGAACCAATGCGGCCGGGATGTTCAGGCGCTCGGATAGGCTTGCTGGCTTCCCGCTCCCGTCCAGTGCGCGCTTCAGGACCGCGGATTTCGCCACCCTCACAATGCCGTGGTTTTCCGCGCGGAGCCTCTTCCTCATGCTCTGGAGCAATTTGTCCGGCAAATTCCTCAGGTCTATGAGCACAAGGTTCGGGTAGTGCTTTACTTCCTTCTGGATCTCCTGGACCTTCTCCTTCTTCATCCTTATTGCGGCCCTTTCTTTCTTTTCTGCCATGATGAACACCTTAGACGGTCAGCCTCACGGGCTTGCCCATTGTGAGCTTCACGTATGCGTCCTTGACATTGGGCTGCCCCACCTTCTTGGTGACCGCTTCGAAAACCGCCTCTATGTTCTCCGCAATATTGTGCGGGTCCATGCTCTCGCTTCCCACAAGCGCATGGGCGACAGGGAGGTATTTTCCCTTTGAGGCTATCCTGATTGACCTCTTGGTCCTTTCTATGTTGCCCTTCATGTCCCCGACCATGGGCTTGGGCACCTTTCCTCTCGGGCCAAGGTATTGGCCGAGGGATTTGGCCACATTACCCATCTGGTTGGGCTGGGCGAGGAAAACGGATTTCGCGGCGAGGGCTTTGAGCCTCGCGAGATCCGCCCCGAGCGCCGGGAGCTCCGCGGGGAGGATTGTGCCGTCCGCTCCGGCCTTCTTGGCCTCGGCGCAGAAGTTGTCGTCCCCTATTACGACGACCTGAGGCTCCTTGCCCCCCTTTCCGTGGGGTAGCGGGATGTCCAGGTTCAGCCTCTGGTCCGGCTTTGTGAAGTCCACTCCGCGGAAGTTCATTACGAATTCCACGGACTGGACGAACTTTCTTTTTCCCTTGTCTTCCAGCGCCCTGCTTATGGCGTCCAGTAGTTTCTTCTTGTCCATAGATACACACCCTCCTGCTGTGAAGCAGTACGTGCGGGTAGAAATCAGATTATGACTCTACGGGAATATGATGAAGGGAAATGTTTTAAAAAGATAAGGGAAGGGAGGAAGCGCTTTCCTCCCTTGCAAATTCATCTACTTCCTAAGGAAAAGGAAGTAAACCAACGCGCCGCCGAGCACGACGACGCCCGCGCCCAACAGAAGCTCAAGGCCGGTGAGGCCTCCGCTTGTTGGCTGCGTAGGCTCCGTGGGCTGGGTGGGCTGCGCGCTTTCCGGCTGGCAATAAGCCGTGCCCTCGGACTCCACGCAGTCGTTGTCGCTCGGGCAGTGGAAGAGCAATTGCCACTGTCCGCCCGCGCAGGAATAGATTGTGTCCGAGATGCAGTTGCGCTGGCCATCGGTGCAGACCGGGGTGGCTTCGCAAACGCCGTTGTCGCAGGTGTAGCCGCTTCCGCACTCAACCGGGTCGGAAAGATGGCCGCCCGAAGAGCATGTGCGGTATGAGCTCGCGCCCGCGCATACTGCTGTTCCAGGCTCGCATTCAGCGCACTGGCCGTTTATGCATCCCTGGTCGCACTGAAGGTAGTCCACATACACGTTGGTATCGTTGCAGGACTGGACCATTTTCGCATTCGTCGGCGAGCACCTCTTTATGCCCGCGGTGGCGCACTGGCTTCCTGAAGGCGCAGCGCATTTGTTTACAGTGCAAACCTG
>JAXDAS010000056.1:0-5438 GCA_034679605.1 Microcaldota archaeon | reverse complement strand
TTTTCCACGAAGACCTCCCTCAATGCGGAGGGCTGTATGCCGTGCATCGCGGTGAAGAAGTCGTCCTTAGTCACCTTGAGCTCCTCCAGCACCTCCGGGGGTATGAACTCCTCCTCCATCTTTATTTTCGGGAGGATTCTCCTGAGTGCCTTTATCGCCGCCTCCTTTGTGAGCGCCGAGATGTCCGCCCCCGTGTACCCATGCGTGAGCGCGGCAACATCGTCCAGGTTCACGTCCGTGTGAAGGGGCATGTTGCGCGTGTGTATCTGGAGGATCTCTTTCCTCCCCTGCCTGTCCGGCACGCCTATCTCTATCTCGCGGTCGAACCTTCCCGGCCTCCTGAGCGCGGGGTCTATTGAGTCCACCCTGTTGGTCGCCGCAATCACTATCACTTCCCCCCTGGATTTCAGCCCGTCCATGGTTGTGAGGAGCTGGGAGACCATCCGGCGTTCCACCTCTCCGGTCACCTCCTCCCTCTTTGGGGCGATGGCGTCTATCTCGTCTATGAAGACTATGGAGGGGGCGTTCTCCTGCGCCTGCTTGAATATGTCCCTGAGCCTCTGCTCGCTCTCGCCCACGAACTTGCTGACCACTTCCGGGCCCCCTATATAGAAGAAATTCGCCTCGCTCTCATTTGCCACCGCTTTTGCGAGAAGGGTCTTTCCGGTCCCGGGCGGGCCGAAGAGCAGCACGCCTTTTGGCGGCTCTATGCCCAGCTTCTCGAAAAGCTCGGGATGCCTGAGCGGGAGCTCCACCATTTCTCGTATTTTCTGTATTGTCTCCCCTAGGCCGCCAATGTCATCATAAGTTATGCCGGTTATCGTCTCGGCCTCCTCCACCTCCTGGCTGAGGATTACTTCGGTCTTTTCCCCTATGAGTACGCCGCCCGCTGGCGCCGTGTTCACCACCACGAGGGGTATCGCGGCCCCGAAAACCCCCACCGGGAGGATGTTCCCCTTCACCACCGGCTTTCCTATCAATTTGCTCTTTAGGTACTGGTCAAACCCCGCGTAGAAGCGGACCGGCTCCCTCGGCGCGAGGACTACCTTTTTTGCGTCCTTCACGTCGGACTTTCCAGCGCGCACCTTTTCGCCCAGGCCCGAGCCGGCGTTCTGGCGCAGTATCCCGTCTATCCTTATCATCTCCTGCCCCTCGTCGTCGGGGTGGGAGGGCCAGACCAGCGCGTACGCGACCTTCTTGCCTGAGAGCTTCACCACGTCGCCCGTGGAGACGCCGAGCTCCTCCCGGCTCTTGGAATCCATCCTCGCGATGCCCCTGCCTACGTCGTTACGCATCGCCTCCGCGACCTTTAGAAGAATTGTCTTGCCTTCGGGCATTTTTGTCACCTCAGGGATATGTCCTTCGCGTGCTTCGCGCCCTCCCTCTGCTCGAACAAAATGGTGGCCCACTTCCCTTTCAGGTCCGTGAGCTTCATGCGTGCCACTGCGGGAAGGTCTATGTCCTTTTTTAGCCCCTCCAACTTTAAAAACCTAACTAATTCCTGCGTAGCGACGTGGAACTCCTCCCCGCCGACCGTTATGCGGGCGCCTTTTTCCCCCACCTCGAAACCGCCCAGCTCGCCCCGGAAGATGTCCGGGGAGTTCTTCCTCACAAGCATGCGCGAATGCTCGCCCATGAAAAGCCTTTCCCCGTCGCATTCCGCGCCCTCCAGGATCACCGTGTCGCCGACCGCGAGGCGCTCCCCCCTCCCGGGCACGTGGGTTATGCACACCCTCGCCTCCTTTTCCCCGTCCGAGATGGAGAAGAGGAACTCGTCCCCGTTCATCCCGCTCACGGCGGAGACCCTTCCCCTGCAGGAGAGGACGCCCTCCTTCAGTGCGGACGGGGTGAGGAGCTCCTCCCTGCCCTCCAGCTCCACTTTTCCCTTGTAGCCGATATTGAGTATCTTTTCCCTTATGTAGCCGTTGCTTATCCTCACCGTGTCCCCCAGGTGGTGGGAGGCGAGGGAATCCGCGTCCTCGTTCCAGAGCTTTACCTCTATTTCCCCGGATTCGTCCTTGAGGAGGAACGAGCGGGAGCGCTTCCCGGTGCGGTACTCGTGCATCGGGAAAATCCTCCTTATCTTACCGCGGACGTTCACGTCCCTTGCGCCGTCCCTTATTTGGGAGATGGGGAGGACCTCTGCCTTCAGGAGGCCCTCCTCTGCGGCGATGAGCTTGGCCGCCGCCTCCTTCGTAAGGAGGCCGCTGAAGGAAAGGATTTTCGCATCCATCTTCCGCTCCGCCTCCTCCTTCCCGAATTTTTCGGAGAGGAGTGAGAAATAATCCATGGGCTGGATTTGGGAAAATAGATTAATTAATGAAACGGCTCAGCCCACAAGGAAGCTCGCAAGCCCTTCCCTTATCTCGGCGTTTCCAGCAATCAGGCTCTCCATCCTTTCCGCGGCTTTTTCCGGGGAGAGGGAGGTCGCGCCGCTGAGTATCTCCATGAATTCTATCGCATCCGGGGAATCCCCTATCTCGCGGAGAAGCCCTTCCGGCATGCGCTCGGCTATGGACGCGTATTTTTCGGAATCCTTCTTCCTGTTTTCCTCGGCGACTATCTCGCTGAGGTTCGACTGCTCCATCAGCATGAACAGGATGTCAACGGCCATTTTGATGTTCTCCTGCATTATGCTGCCAGCCTCCACCCCGGGGCTCGCGGCCTCGGCGATGTCCTGGGCGCGCTGCAGGATCTGCGCCATCTGGATGTCGGTGAGGAAGCGGCGCGCGTACTTTTCGAATTCCTCCTGGGAGGTGCTGCGCAACGCGGCCAGTATGTCCTCTAAATTTGCGTCCTGGTTCCGCATCCCCATGTTGTAGGCGTCTATCCTTTCGACCGCGCCGGCAACCTCGTTGCCCAATCCCAGATGCTCGTTCTGGCGCTCCCAGCCCTGGATGCCGGAGGAAACGCGCTCCAAGGGGCTGTTCCAAAGGATGTCAAGAAGCCCCCTAAGCTCCGCCCCTTCCAATTCGGGCATCCGTATTATCGCCAGAAGGTAGGGGTTTTCAGTGATGAGTGTGCATCGTGTAGCTAGATCATATCTTTCTTCCTGGCCGGTATGCTGGGAATTGATGGTGAGGTTCGCCCTTCGGATGAGAAGGTCCAGCTGCTCCACGCCGGTATTTGCTTCGAAAGATCTTGTCAACAAGATACGGTTCAGTGCGACTTGTATCGGGAGATTTGTTTCCTGGTCGGTTGCCTGCCCGTTCTGGATTCCTTCAAACAGGCGGAACATTCTCGCAGCCTTGTCTTCTGCCGCGGGACGGGACAAGTTGTCCAGGTTTTGTATTCTGATTGCCAGGTCCATCTGCGCCTGGTCGCGGTTTTGGGCTAGGAGGTCAATTGAACCGTACCTTTCTGTGACTTGGGTAACCACGACCGGTTCCTCGACTTTGGCGCCTTGTGCCTCCGCCCTTCCAGCGCCAATAGTCCTGCCGCCAAGACCGTTCATTATATCACTCCGTATGTCTCGGAATACGCGGCAGGGCCGTTTGTCACTGAGCTCTGCTGGTCTAGCAAGATGGAAGAGGCCTCAATAAGGGAACCCGAATTGATTCCGGTTATGGCATTTTGGCGGTTTCTTGTCACTGAAGAGGATGGAACCGCAAACACATTCACGGCCTTGCCATCGTTCAGCAGCTCAACCGCAGCTATTGGCTTTTCATCCGGAAGGCTGGTGATGAAGTCAACGCCGCGCTTTGCCGGTTGCTGCGCCTTATCATAATAGAAAAGGAGACTGCCCTTGTTAGTCACCAAGAGTAATACACCAGGACCAACTACGTCTGTTTCAGTGGTCGGCAATTCAAAAATCGAGAAAGGGGCAGTTTTATCAAATAAATCACCAAATATCTGCACCTCGCCTTGCGGAGTCTTTGCATAAATCAAAACCGCCAGGTACGGATCCGTGTGCAAAACCCCGTCATCCAGCACTATCCTCCAGTTCTGCGGCTGGGCTGAAAAGGGGTCTATCTCGTATGCCCTTGAGCTCTGGAGAAGCGAGTTCAGGCTGCTCACCGCATCCTGCTCCGTTATCGGGGTGGCCTGGGGCGGCGCCGCCCCAACGGACGCCTGGTCATAAGTCGCAACGTTGGGCCTTTCCGCCTGGGCGACAACCGCCGCCGGCCTTGGGGGGGCCGTTCCAGTGGTTGCCGGGGCGACGCGGGCGTCCGGAGACTGCGCAACCTGCGTGGTGCGGGCGGACGGGGTGGTCTCCTGGGACCTTGCCGCCGGCGCGCACGCGACTGCCGCCAACGCGGCGGCCGCCAGCCCGGTCCCTATCCTCCCTAAAACGGGATGCTTCTCGATGAGGGGATGCCTGGCCTTCTTCCTGCCCCTCTCCCGCCCCGCCTTTTTAGAATGAGATTCCGGATTTTCTATGCTCCTTTCCTCCGGTTTTCCAGCCATGGTTCTCACCAATAATATGCATAAGAAGAAGTTAATAATGCTTTCTTTGGGGCGCGGAAGGGTTATAGAAGCTATTATCAAGAAGCTGATAATATTATCAGAAAGTTGATATATATGCGATCAAACTGGGAACAGGAAACTGAGGACCGGTGACAGACATGCGCCCGATGGCAAACCTTGAATACACATACATCCTGAGGGAGCTCAAGCCATTGGAGGGCAGGCACCTGGACAAGTTCTACGAGCTCCGGCCAGGCGTGTTCAGGATGAAAATCGGGAGCGACAGCGTGCTCATAGAGCTGGGGAAGAGGCTGCACATCACCAAATTATTGGAGGAGGCCCCCGAGCCCACGGGCTTCGTGATGAAGGTGAGGAAGGAGCTGGGCGGGCGAAAGCTGAAGGAGATAAGGCAGAGGGGGAGGGACCGCATAATAATCTTTGATTTTGGGGGGATGGAACTTATTGCCGAGATGTTCGGGGGAGGGAACCTAATCCTTGTGGAGAATGGGAAGATAAATTATGTGTATGAGAAGAAGGAATGGAAGGGCCGGAGCCTAAAACCGGGAGAAAAGTACTCCTTCCCGCCCTCGGAGGAGAAGGAACTGGAGGAAATATTGGAGGGCGCTGGGGAGAAAACCATCGCCGCGGAGCTCGTGCCCCTGAACATCGGGATTACTTACGTGAAGAAGATGCTGGCCATGGCAGGGATTCCGGAAGGGAAGAAGGGGGGCGAGTTGGGCGGGGCTGAGAAGAAAAAGATTATGGAGACCTATGCGAAGAGGATGGAAAATCTCTCCCCTTCGGTGGTTTTGAAGGACGGGGGGCCGGTCGATTACTCATTATTCGGGGAAGGGGAGCCGTTTGAATCCCTTTCCGCGGCGCTGGACGAGTGCTTCGGGGTGCAGGAGGAAGGGAACCCGGAGCTGAAAAGGTTGGAAGAAACCTTGGCGAAGCAGGAGGGGAGATTGCGCGAGCTGGAATTGGAAGAAAAGGAGGCGAAGCGGAAGGGGGACCTTATTTTTGAAAAATAC
>JAXDAS010000055.1:0-11522 GCA_034679605.1 Microcaldota archaeon | reverse complement strand
TGCCTTCTGGTCCTGGGAGATTTTGCAGTCCTTCTTTCCGGATTCGGGGTAGCCCTCGGGGACAAGGTACTTCACGACCGTGCAGTTGGTGGAGAAGGCCGCCTGCTGCAGGTTCCCGTCCGCTATGGACTGGAGGACGTCGGAGAGCTGGGTTCGGAGAAGCATGAGGACGTTCATCGCCTCCGGGTCACCGAAGCGCGCGTTGTACTCGATTAGTTTCACTCCATCCGTGGTTATCATGAAGCCTCCGTAAAGGATGCCGCGAAACGGGTTGCCCTCTGCGCGCATCGCGTCTATGGTCTGCTGCATTATGGATTTGGCCTCTTCTAGGTCCTTTAGCTCCATGAAGGGAAGGAGGCGGCCGGTGGAGTAGGAACCCATCCCGCCGGTGTTCGGGCCCGTGTCGTTGGCGAAGGCGCGCTTGTGGTCCTGCACTGGGGGCATGACGGAAAGGCGCTCGCCGTCGGAGAACGCCTGGAGCGAGAACTCCTCGCCGTCCAGTTTTTCCTCGAGCAGGGCCATCTTGTCCTTTTTGAGCAGCTCTGAAACGTATGCGAGCACATCTTCCTCCGAATGGAGGTGCTCGCCCATCACGCGGACGCCCTTCCCGCCGGTGAGGCCGAGCGGCTTAACGACCACTTCCTTATGCTCGGAAAGGAAGGCGGAGGCATCGTCCGCGCTCTTTACTGCCTTGAATGCGGGAAGCCCGGGGACATCGTGCCTCTGGAGCAGGGTGCGGGCGTAGCCCTTGTCCCATTCGATGCGCGCGGCCTCGCGGAGGGGGGAGGCGGCCTTTATGCCGGCGGAGACGAGTATGTCGGTGACGCCCTTCTCGAGAAGGCCGTCCGGGCTGACGAATCCGAGCCCTATGCCCTTTTCCGAGCACCAGGATGAGACGCGTTCCTTGTCCGCGGGGTCGCAGATGAGGGTTTCCTTGGAAAGGGCGGCTATGCCGGGGTGCCTTTTCTCCATTATGGAATATAAGGAGGCGGCCTTTGAAAGCTGCTCCGCAATCGCGTGCTCACGCGCCCCTGCGCCCACAAGCACTATTTTCATTGCCTTCCACCAATTATCCTGGAGACGGTCTGGGAGAGTATCGAAAAGGCGTCCATCCTGTACTGCCTTGTGATGATGTAAGAACGCGGGCGGGAGAGCTTCTTTATGATGTCGAAGCGGTAAACTGGTTGGTTTTCCTGCTTGCGTGGCATTTCCTCACCTCTTCCTTATGAAACCGTTCTTTATGAGAGCGTCGAGGCCCTCCTCGACCCTGCCAGCGGCGACATTGTTGAGCTTTGCGAACTCCAGCACGTCTATCTCGCCGTCATGGGTGCGTATCCATTCGAAGAGCTGGGACTGGAGCTCTGCGTCGCCGACGCCCTCGAGGCGCTGCATGCGCTCCTGCAGGTCCTCGTTCTTGCGCTCGTATTCGACAACGAGGCGTGCGTTCTGCGCGCTGGCCTGCACCAGGTCGTTGTAGTTCGTCTCCCGCGAGATGTGCCTCTGGTTCAGGTCCTTGAGCTTGGAGTACATCTCCATCTTCTCGCTGTCTATGGATTGCGTGAGGGATTTCATCAGGCTGAAATAGAACGGGTAGACGGACTGTATGGGGACGTCGTAGTACGCAGTGAGTATCTGGAACATGTTGAGCAGCATCAGCCCCATGTCAAGCGAGCGGGACATGTGGTGCTCCATGGAGGGGACCGTGTATTTGAGTATTATGGCGTTCCGCAGCAGCTCTATCCTGTAGTAGAGGTAGGGCTTCCCGTTCAGGTCCTCGGACTCCACCTTCTCTATCATGAGCGCGTCCTCGGAATAGTCTATCCTGTTGAAGCCAAGGGAGCCGAGCGTCTGGAGCAGGGGCTTCAGCGGCCTCTTCCGCTTCGTGTTTATGCGGATTATCTCCTCGGCCATATTAGTCCTCCTTCAAGGAAAGGTCAACCATCCCCTTGGAAGCCTTACGCCTGCGGGCGAGAGAGAATATCTCCACGATGTCCTTCTCGTCCACCTCCAGCTGGCGGAGGAAGCTCATTATGGACGAGGGCGAATAGCCGAATTTCTCCAGGATGGAGACGAATTCCGTCGCCTCCATGACACCGTCGTTCTTCTCGAACTCGTTCTTCACCAGCCCGATCTGCTCGTCGGTGAGACCGAGCTCATAGAGCAGGTTGCAGAACTGCTCCCTTTCCTTTTCAACAGACATGCCATCAGCCTCCAGGTTGTATACGAAGAGCGGCTCCTCGCCGTCTATCTTGTTCAGCAGGAACGTGTGCGAGCCTCCGGACCGCTTTGCGAATATCATGTTGAGGGCGGCGTCGCCGACGCCGAATTTTGCGATCTCCGTGTCGATGTAGTCGGAGTAGTTCAGGGACTGGCGGACGTAGTCGCGGAACTCGCGGAGCACGAGGCGGAGGATGAACATGGTGCCGACGTTGCTGAGTATGGTCTTGTGCATGTCCGTCGGGTTCTGGGAGGCGACGATAAGGGCGAAGTTGTATTTCCTTCCTTCGCGGACTATGGTGATGACGTCGCTGCGCTCGTCGCTCGCGATTTTCCATGCCTCGTCCACCACCACGAAAAGGCGGACGCCCTTTTCCTCCTTCATCTGCTCGCGCCGCATCTTCTCCTTGAGGAACTGCAGGATGGTGAGGCCGGCCAGGGAGCGCATCTCCTCGGTCGGAAGTGAATGCAGGTCTATGCAGACGAGGCCGGAGTCTATGAGCTTCTCCAGGCCGAGGCTGGACTGCTTGGCGAAGAAGTCGCTGCCCTGGGTGGTGAAGCGCTTCAGGAGGCGCGCGGCCGCCTTCTTGCCCTTCTTCTCCAGGACGGTTACCACGTCGACGAGCGTCGGGTTCTTTACCTTGTCGTAGGCGTCCTCGAGACCCTCCTCTATGTCGTATTTCTCAGCGGGGAAGTTGTGGAGGTCTAGCAGGATCTCCAGGGCGGACATTATCTGCTTTATGCGCTCGGAGACGGAGAGGCCCGCCAGGTCGAGAAGGTTGAGGTTCTCCTCGCCGAGGTGGATGACCTTGCCCCCGGCCTGCTTCACCCATTTGTCGTATTCGCCGACCCAGTCGAGGATGAGGGCGTTGGAATCCCAGACCAGGGAGGCGCGAGTTAGGAAGGTCTTCACGAGGTAGGATTTGCCGGAGCCGGTTATGCCTACGATTGCGATGTGCGGGTTGATGAGCTTGTGGTAGTTCCAGAAGACGGGCACGTTGAGCCATCGGGTTTTTCCTACGTAGATGCCCTGGTTCACGGAGGAGAGAAGTGCGTCCGGCCTGGGCTCTGGGGGGTGCACCAGGAAAAGGCGCTCGGACACCTCTTTCGTGAATATCTTCTGGACCTTCATCAGAACACTTCATCCCTCATCTGCTCGGACTCCGGCGGGAGGAAGTATTCCCACTCGAAGCACCTTATCATGTCCAGGTCGAAGAGCTCGGCTACGTCCGCGCCAAGCGTGGAGGATATGATTGTCTTGACCTCCTTGGACTGCCTGCGCACCTTGGAAAGCGCCTCCTCGCGCGTCACGCCGTAGGCGGTGGTGGAGACGAAGGAGGTGATTTCGAGCGGGCGGTCCCCGTGTGTGATGCGCTCGAGCTGCCTGTTGTACATCGCGATTTCCCTGTCGAGGCGGACGAGCTCCTCGCTGTTGGGCGGGAGCTTCCTGCGCCTGCTCTCCGCGGCGCTCCTCTTGGTTTTTATCTCATCTATCTGCTTGGTGAGGTCCACCTCGGAAACAAGCAGGGAGATTTTGACCGTCTGCTTGAGGGAGGCCAGGGCCTTCTCGAACGCGGAGAGCATGCCCGTGCGGTCCTGCGCATCCTTGTCCATGGTGCTCTCGTAGTATTTTATCTCGAGGAATTTCGTGGCGTAGAAGCCGTTGCCGGATTTTTTCACGATGCAGTCGCGGGTGGACGGTATTTCATACCCGCCGCGTATCTCCACTATGTTGGCCGCGGATGTTATGTAAGGTATGAGCAGGTAGCCGTACTTCCAGATTATGAGGGAGAGCAGGAAGAATAGCGCGGCCACGGCCGCGAATATGGGGTTGCCGAATACCACCGCGAGCACGACCGACGCGAGGCCTCCCCCGAGGGCCATGACGGTCATCATCCTGTTTTCTATCATATGGAACTCACCGCGAAGAAGAACTCTCCGCCGAATATGTCTGTAACCTCCTTAATGAATATTACGGTTATCACTAGCGAGAAGAGCGGGGCTATCAGGACGAACATAGAGAGGGCGGAGACCGAGCTAGTCACCTGCTGGATTGCGAGGGTCAGGTCCCCTGTGAAGTCGCCGGTGGTCATGTTGTCAAGCTTCCCGGCTATCGCGTAGTTGTCGTTCATGTCCAGGACGGGCATGGTCCTGTAGAGCGAGCTGTTCGTGATGTTGGTGAGGTTGCTTATGCTGTCGTTCAGCATGGGGACCGGGAAGATGAGGATGAACGCGGGGTAGAACAGGTAGGCGCCGATGGACAGGGCTATGAGGAAGCCGCCGAGCTTGCGGGTGGAGAAGAAGGAGCGGAAGATGAGGCCGACCGGAAGGAAGAATGTGAGGAGCTGGGGCGCGAAGAAGCCCAAAAGCTGCACCTGCAGCTGCGCGAGGGTGAGGAGCGCCTGGAGGGTGAGTATCTGGCCGGTCAGGATGGACGAGATGGAGGAAAGGTGGGACATGGGCTGGATGGAGAAGTTGGAGAAGTCGAGGACTATGGTCTGGTAATACGAGACCATCTGGTTCAGGGAGATGACCCTGGTCAGAAGGGAGAAGATGTCCACGGATAGGCCCGAGAAGATGCACTGCAGGTTCTCGATCGCGTCGCCCGCGGTGCATGAGGTGCCCGTGATTATGGACTTGCTTATCTCGGTAGCCGCGGCGAGGATGGCGGTGTAGGCGCCCACGAGGGCGGCGTTTATCACAGACTGGATGAGCTCCTCTGTGCCGAAGTGCTCAAGGCGCTTGGAGTTGAGCGTTTTGCCGAGGCCTATGAGTATGCCTGACAGTATTATTGAGAAGCTAACGACTGTCCCGGCCAACGCAAGGTCTGCTGCCATCTAAACGTACCTCATGTGAGGAGATTGGAAGATATCGTCTGTATGAGCTCTGCGGCGCCTATTATGGAAGCGATGAGGACGCCCCCTATGAAAAGCCCAAGCGCCGTTGACTGCCATCTTCCCCTCGTGTCGCCGGGCTGCAGCTGCGCGAGCCCGTAGACCAGGCCGCCCACGATTATGAGCAGCAGTGAAAGCGTTACCCCCGCGGATTTCATCACTTCCAGCCAGCTGGAAAGGAGTGTCTCGACATACGCCATGGGCTCCTAATCGAAGAGAACGTATATAAAGCTTTTTCGGCGGGTTAAAGATTGTGGGAATCGCGATAGGGCTTGGAAAGAGCATACACGAGAACGCCGCCCACTACTATGAAGAGGCGAAGGCGGCGAGGGAGAAGGCGGAGGGAGTGCGCGCCGCGATGGGGGAGACGCGGAAGCGGATGGCGGAGGCAGCAACGAGAAAGCAGAAGGCGGTGAAGGTCGCGCGGAAACGGGAGTGGTTTGAGGAGTTCCACTGGGGCTTCACAAGCGCTGGAAAACTGATTTTGGCGGGAAAGACGGCCCAGCAGAACGATAAACTGGCTGCGAGGATGGATGAGAAGGACCTGTTCTTCCATGCGGACATAAGGGGGGCGGCGGCCACGGTGCTGAAGGGTGGGGCCGATGCCGGCGAGGGGGAAAAAAGGGAGGCAGCCACGATGGCAGCCGCCTACTCAAAAGCATGGGGGAAGAGGATGGCGGCCGTGGACGTTTATGCAGTCAGGAAAGGGCAGTTGTCGAAGCATGCCACGGGCGGGTTTGTTGGGGCTGGAGGATTCGCCATTTCCGGGGAGAGGGAGTGGTTCAGGAACACCAGGTTAGTGCTTGCGATCGGGATTGAGGAGAACGGGAGGGTTTCTGCCGGGCCGGAGAATGCCGGCTGGCTGAAGAAAAAGGTGCTCATTGTGCCGGGGAAGATGGAAAAGAAGGTGGCGGCGGAGAGGATTGGCGGGATGCTGGGGGTCCCGGGGAGCGAGGTGATGCATTGCCTGCCTTCGGGAAAGATAAGCATCACGAAATAGAGCTAATTCTCCACCCTTATCTTGCCTTCCCTGAGAAGCCTCTCGAAAATCTCCTTGTCCGGAACCGGGCCGGGGTCCGGGCAGCGAGCCGGGTCGAGGCCGTGCAGCGCACGCCGGATGTCCCATTCGCGCTTGAACTGGAAATAGGTTATCTTCGGCTTGGCGGGCTCGGATTTGGGCGCTTCCTTCTTTTCCAAGGGGGATGAAGCCGGAACCGCAACAACCCTTCTCCTCGGAACCCTCGGGCCGCCGTCCTCGCCTGCGCCGTGAGGCACCTGTATGAGCAGGGTTTCCCATATGAAAACGGCCTGCGGAAGCGATGGGCGGGCAAAAAGCTGCACGTACTTCTCCTCATGGTTGCCTTCGTTTATCGCCCTGCTCGGCATTCCTATCCAGCAGTCCTGCGTCCTCTGCAGGAATCGTTCCGGCCGGCTGCCATGGGGGTCGACAACCCCGCCGGAGGTGACCGGGACTCCAGTATCCTTGTCGTACGGGTACCAGCCGGGGCGCTGCGGAAAATTTGGTATCAATATAGGGTCCACGGACGGGATTATGATCATGCGGTTCCCGTCCAGCCTGAAGGTGTATGCGAGGGGCTCCAGCACAAGCGCGATGCCGCGCTGGCCCATGTAGTGCCTGGTGTCCAGGCAGATTTTCCTTTTTGTGTTGATGTCCATGAACTCGAAGAAGCGCGGGAAAGCCGAATCTTGGGCGGGGTGGGCGAGTATCGTGCCGGCGCGCGCCGGGAGGGCCCTTTTCCTTGCGACCAGCTCGGGGTGCGGGGAACTCTGGCCCTGGCGGACAAGCTCGTCTAACTCGGCGAGCTTAGGCATCTGGCGGCCGAACTTCTCTATTGCGGAGGGAAGGTCCAGGACGCCCTTGAAGGCAAGCCGGCGTTGGGGGCCGTTTGCGGCTGGCGATGCTGCTGCGTTCATGTGCTATTATATGCCATGAAATCTTAATAAACCCTTATTTCACACAGTATGTAACCATGGTTACATGCCATCCGCGCCGGACTATGTTTTTAAAACAAGAATGGCAAAGGGATGATATGGAAAAGAAAGAAAGCTGCGGCATAGTAGCCGTCATATCCAAACATGGCGGCCCCGTGGCGAATCTCGTCTACAACGGCATGCTCGCGGTCCAGCACAGGGGCCAGGACGCGGCGGGCATGGTTTTGTGCGAGGGCGGCAGGCTTATCGAGAAGAGGGGCCTCGGCCTCGTCTCCCGCGTATTCTCTGAAAAGGACGTTTCCGAGAAAGGGAGCATAGGGATTGCGCACACAAGATACCCGACGACCGACACGTGCGACATCGCGGACGTGCAGCCCTCCGTACTGCAGAAGGTCGGGCTGGCGGTCGCGCACAACGGGCATATAGCCAATTATGCGGAGTTGAGGGAGGAGTTCGGGAAAAAGGGCGTGGAATTCGGGGGGACTGTGGATTCCGAGGCCATACTGCACGTGCTTGCAGAGGCTTTCTCCGCCGGGAAGGACATCGAAGGCGCGGTCAGGCACGCCATGGGGAGGCTGGACGGCTCCTATTCTGTGGTCGCCATAAAGGACGGGGTGCTCTTCACGTTCAGGGACCCGCATGCGATAAGGCCGCTCGAGCTCGGGGAGAGCGGGGGCGCGTATTTCATCGCCTCCGAAACCGTGGCGTTCGACATAAACGGGGCGGAGCGCCTCGGGCCGCTCGGCGGGGGCGAGATGGCGGTCGCAAGCCCGAAGGGGTTCAAGAAGAAGGCGGTCGCGCCGGCGGCGCACAGGCATTGCATGTTCGAGTATGTCTATTTCTCAAGGCCGGACTCCGTCATCAACGGAGTCGAGGTGCACGGGGCGAGGAGGAGGCTCGGGGAGGCGCTCGCGAGGGAGGCGCCTGTGAAGGCGGACGTGGTGGTGCCGATTCCGGACACGGCGAGGACCGCGGCCCTGGCGATTTCGCGCGTCCTGGGCATAGATTATGAGGAGGGGATAATCAAGAACAGGTACGTGGCGCGCACGTTCATAATGCCGGACCAGAAAAGCAGGGTCGCGGCGGTGAAGGCGAAGCTCAACGCCGTAAGGGGCGTGGTGGATGGGAAGCGCGTGATTGTGGTGGACGACAGCATCGTCCGCGGCACGACCACTAAGGAGATATTGAAGATGGTGAGGGACGCAGGGGCGAAGGAGATCCATATGAGGGTAACCTGCCCGCCCATACTCCATCCGTGCTTCTACGGGGTGGACATGTCCACCTACGAGGAGCTAATCGCAAACAGGAAAACGGTGGACGAGATAAGGAGGTTCATCGGGGCTGACACCCTTTATTATGTTTCGCTCGAAGGGTTGAGGAAGGCCATCGGCACCGGGCTTTGCACCGGCTGCCTCGATGGGGATTACCCGACGGAGTATGGAAGGAGGCTTGCAAAGGAAAGGAGGGGTTCAAGTGGCTGTGGTTGCGGTTGATCATGGGGTTTTGGAGAGGAGATGCGGTCTCTCAAAGGAGAAGATAATAGATACGCTGACCAGAATGGGCGCGCCGACCGAAGAGAAGGAGGGGCAGCTTGTCGTGGAAGTCACCCCGAACAGGCCGGACCTGTTTTCTACCGAAGGCATCCTGAGGGCGCTCGCATGCTACTGCGGGAAGAAGGCTCCGGAATACAAGGTGAAGAAATCCGAGTATAAGATGACGGTGGGGAAGGGCGTGGAGGCGATAAGGCCTTTTGTACGCTGCGGCGTCGTGAAGGGAGTGAAAATTGATGACGAAACAATCCAGAACCTGATGCAGATGCAGGAGAAGCTGCATGACACGGTTGGCAGGAGAAGGAAGAAGGTCGCGGTGGGGATACATGATTTGAAGGAAATAAAGTTCCCGCTCGAGTATTCTGTAGGCGAAGAAGAAACATTCGTGCCGCTCGATTGCGACGAGGAAATGGGTCTGGACGGGGTGCTGGAGGAGCACCCGAAAGGGGTTGCATACGCCGCGCTCTCAAGGCACGGAAAAGTCATAATCAGGGACCAGAAGGGAATAATCTCATTTCCGCCAATAATCAACAGCGAAAGGACGCGGGTGACGGAAAAGACAACGGATTTGCTGCTTGACGTTACGGGGAGCTCGAAAGAGGCCGTGGAGGGGGTGCTGAACATAATCGCCGCTTCCTTTGCGGATGCTGGCGGAACCCTCCATGCTGTGGAAATCGCGGGAAAGGAATACCCGGACATGGAATGGAGGAAGGTGAAATACGACGAGAAGGAAGCGAACCGCGTGCTCGGGCTAGAGCTCGGCAAAAAGGAGGCGAAGGCTGCGCTGGAAAGGATGGGCTATATCGTGAAGGACGGGCACGTGCTTGTGCCGCCATACAGGATGGACATAATCTCGTTCATAGACATCATCGAGGATGTGGCGATAGGGCATGGGTATGAGAAGTTCGCCCCGGAACTCCCCCCCCTCCCAACCATAGGGGCGCTTGCGGATGCGGGGGAGGGGATCCATTCGGCCATGTGCGGGATGGGGTTTCTTGAGGCTAAGAACTACGTGCTGACCAATGAAAAGGCGCTGGAGGGGACGAAAGACAGGGGAAGGGCCAAGATTGCGAATTCAACGAGCGAAGAGTTCGGCCTTGTGAGGGCCTCCCTGCTCCCCGGCCTTCTTTACACCTGCCAGGTGAACAAGACCAGGGGCCTGCCGCAGAAATTCTATGAATTGGGGGGCGTATGGAGCGGAAAGGAGGCAAGACGGCTCGGCTTTGCGGTGATAGGGAACGAGGCAAATTTCTCCCTGGGGCAGTCCGTGCTCCAGACGCTCGCAAAGGAGCTCGGGATGAAGGTGGATCTCAAGGCCGCGGGCGACGCGAGGTTCATCCCCGGCAGGTGCTATTCGGTATTTTCGGGCGGAAAAGAAATCGGCCTGCTTGGCGAGATGGCACCGCAGGTGCTTGAGAGATATGGTTTGGAATACCCGGTAGCAGCCTGCGAGCTGGAGATTTAGACTGTTTTCCTAAGGCGGTTCTGGCGCGGGTGCTTCTCGGGGCTTTCATTCGGATAGCCGACCGGAAGGATGCATACCGGCAGGCCGTCCTCGTCAAGAAGCTCTTTCACTTTTTCCTCGTCAAACGCCCCTACCCAGACTGTGCCTAAGCTGAGGTTTTCGGCCGCAAGCTGGGCGTATGCGGCTGCAACGGACGCATCAATTGTTGCGTAAAGCTTCCCGCGCTCCCCGTATTTCTTAGAAGAGACAGGCGCCTTTGCAAAGAACACCAGGACCGCCTGCGCCTCTGCGATGAAACCCTGCCCGAACGCGGCTTCCGCCAGCTTCTCCTTTGCCTTCTTGTCCTTCACAAGATAGAACGAAAAGCTCTGCAGGTTCCCGGCGGACGGGGCGAGGTTCGCGGCCTCCACGATTGAATTGAGCTGCTGCTCGGTGAGCGGCTTTGGCCTGAACGCCCTCCTGCTTTTCCTTGTTTTTATGAGGTCGAAATATTCCATGGGAAAATGATGAAGAAAAGGGATATAATTGTTGCACTTCAATAAAATTGCATGAGGGATCTTATTCTGGGCGCATGGTTCCTGGTTTTGCTTCTTTCGTTTGGCTTCTCCGCTCCTGAGAGCTATCCGCGGCCCTGGGACAACGCGGGGTGGGTTGCTGAGAACGAGCACATTGCCGACCTGGGATTCACGCAGATCTGGTTCGTCCTTGAGCCTACTGCGAACATCTCAAAATGGGATGCGCTCGGCCTGATGGTGCCTTTCCAGGAAAGCCTGGAAGAGGCCCAGGTTGAGCTGCTTTGGGGCGAATGCACCCAAGGCGGTTGCTCTGCGGCAGGGCCACTCGGCTCTTCGGTCAGGTCCAAGCAGTTTGCGGACGAGGCGGTCCGTTTTACCCAGCTCAACCAGGTTTTTGGCGGAGTGACCGGCGTCCCGGTGGAATCAATCTATGCGTGGAACCTGTTCAATTACGTGGAGAACTGGAAATCCGCGATGGGCAACGCCCTTTATGCGGCCGAAACCACGGGTGCAGAAGTGAACGGCAAGAGGGCCGTGCTGATGCAGCGCATTGGGCAAATCAGCAGGAGCGGCATTTGTGACCAGGATTATGCCGGGCCGGGCGCGGGGATTTGCTCCGGCGCGGTAGAGGATGTCGCCTGCAATGGCAGCGGGCTTTGGGACCAGATACCAGACATGAGATGGTATCCGCAATGCATGCGGAACGGATGGGCAACCTCTGCAGCCCTTGACGAAAGGCATGAAAGAATAAATTCGCAGTA
This sequence comes from Microcaldota archaeon, assembly GCA_034679605.1. Lineage (GTDB taxonomy): Archaea > Micrarchaeota > Micrarchaeia > Anstonellales > Bilamarchaeaceae > CAIXOA01. The sequence continues at coordinate 167 of JAXDAS010000055.1, read as the reverse complement.
GGCGGATGCGTTCGACCAACTGGAGGCGATGAGGGCGGAGGTGGTGCGGGAAAGAGCGGAAGCTGCCGCGAAGAGCCTTCTGCTTTCGCAGAACGAGCTCGGCAGAATAACGCTTGGGGCAGAGAGCACGGATGTGGGCGGGGTTTCTAGCATAAGGGACGAATACC